>DAOTYL010000217.1:0-10694 GCA_034434955.1 Anaerolineae bacterium
GCCGCCGACCTACGCCTGATGGTGGGACAGCGCCCCACGCCGCACCCCCGTCAGATAGAGGATTGGTGGCAGGCCATCAGCGCCCGCCCTCCCCTGCCCGTGCGGCGTTACGCCCTCTCCATGCTGATCCCCGCCTTGTTGAGCCTGCTGCTGCTGGCGTTGCCGGTCATGGTAGAGGCCAACGTCAGTGAGGCCTTGAGCCACACCGCGCAGGGCACTGCCGTCCTGCCGACGGTGGATGGCGCTCTAGCACCGCCCTCCGTAGCATTCCAGGCCGATACCCTCGCATCCGCCGCACAGATCACAACCGCAACAGCGGTTGCCACCGAACCGGTCGCCGAGCTGCCGCTGCCGGCCGCCGTGCTGCTACCCACCCCGGCAGCGCCTTGAACACTGCCGTGCTGGAGCGTATCGCCTTCTGATTTTGCACTGGGGAAACGATGATTGTTGGAGAGAAGACCACACCTACCACCACACAGCGCCCGTTGGCTGCCCTTGAGGAACACCTGACGCGCTTTGTCGCTCTTGACGCCGAGAAGGTGGCTTACCTCATCATCTTCACGCTGGCCGTGCTGACCCGCTTCTGGGACCTCGGCGTGCGTGTGATGAGCCATGATGAGAGCCTGCACGTGCGCTACGCTTGGAACCTTTATCGCGGCCAGGGGTTCTCGCACACGCCACTCATGCACGGCCCGCTGCTCTTCCACATGACGGCCTTAAGTTACCTGCTGTTCGGCGATAACGATTTCACCGGGCGCATCTATACGGCGGTGGTAGGCGTGATCGTCGTGATATTCCCCTATCTCCTACGCCGCTGGCTGGGTAGGATCGGTGCCCTTGCCACCTCATCCTTGCTGCTCATCTCACCGCTGATCCTTTATTACTCGCGCTACATCCGCCACGACATGCCTGCCATCCTCGGCGCGCTGATCATGATCTACGCCATGCTGCACTACATTGAACAGCGCGAGTTCAAGTTTCTGCTCTGGTTGGCCCTAGGGCAATTCGTGCTCTTTGCCTCCAAAGAGGTCTCGTTCATCTACATCGCCATCATCGGCAGCTTCCTTACGCTGTTCTTCATCACGCGCCTGCTGGAGGTCGAATGGCCCAGCCGAGGGGCGCGTTTGACCTTCACCGCTGCGCTGATCGGCCTGCTGGCCGTGCTGCTTGCCCTGGGCCTCACGCTGATCGTGCAAGGGGGGGCCGGCGGGACAGCCATCGGCGTTGAGGAAACCACCGCCGAGACCATCACGCCGCTCAATCCACAGGCCGCTGCCCAGAGCACAGCCACCGTTGCAGGCATCGCCAACCTGCCGGTGCGCATTGAGATCGGCCTGCTGGCCGTGCTAGTTGCCGCGCTGGTCGGCGCGGTGCTGATAGGGCAGTGGCGCAACCTGCGCCGCTTCCCCGAGCTGGATGTAGCCGTTGTCATCGGCAGCTTGATCCTGCCTGCGCTGGCGCCGTTCCCCATCTTCCTCGCCGGCTATGACCCTATGGACATGACCCAACAGGGCATCACGCGCTCGGCCCTGTTCACCCTGCCCATGTTCGGTATCGCCGTACTGGCGGGGCTGATCCACTTCATGAAGCCACCCGTGCCACAGCGCGTGCCTGCCCCCGCCGATCTCTCGGCTGAAGAGCAGGCGGCGCTTGCCAATGACTACAACGCAACGACGAACACCATAACCCTCAAGCCCGACCTGTTGGACTGGATCGCCGCTTTTGCCTCCAGCCGCTGGTGGGTCATTGGCCTCATCTACTGGCTGCCTTTCATTTTCTTCTTCACCACCATGTTCACCAACGGCGGGGGGATCGGCACCGGCATCATCGGCTCGCTGGGCTACTGGCTCAGCCAGCAGGAGGTGCGGCGCGGCGGTCAGCCCTGGTACTATTACGTGATGATCATGGTGCCCCTCTATGAGTTCCTGCCGCTCATCCTGACACTGGCGGCGGGAGCTGTTGGGCTGGGACGCTGGGGCCGCTCATGGATTAGGGCGTTCAGGCGCAGCCGCGACGAGCACCCGGCTCCCCCACGCCCTCCGCTTGACCTTGACGCACCGGTGCGCTTCCCGGCGCTGCTCTTCTTCGGCTATTGGACGGTGCTGAACTTTATCGCCTACTCCGTCGCCGGCGAGAAGATGCCTTGGCTGACCACTCACCTCACCACGCCCATGATCCTCATCGGCGGCTGGGCGCTGGGGCAGCTGTTAGAGAACATCGCTTGGCGCAGGCTGTGGGAGACGCGCTCCTGGGTGCTGTTCCTTCTGATCCCCCTAACGACGGTTGCCCTCATGCGCGTCGCCGGGCCGCTGTGTACCCACTTCCCGCGCAACTTGTTGTGCAACACCGTCATCCCGACCAAGTTCCAGATTGGCGCTTTTGGCGGCTACACCGTCACCGCACTGACGGCCACTGGATCGTGGCTTAGCGCCCTTGTCGTGCTGATCCTCTCGCTGGCCGCATTGATCAGACCCGCGCTGCGCATCGGCGTACGTCAGTTGGTGCGGATTGTGGCCTTGCTGCTTGCCGCCTGGTTGACCTTCCTCACTGCCCGCACAGCATGGCGTGCGGCCTATATCAACTACGACTATGCCAACGAGTTCCTCGTCTATGCCCACTCATCAGGCGCAGTGAAGGAGGTAATGGCGCAGATTGAGGAGATGTCGCTACGCATCACAGATGGCTATGGGCTGCGCGTGGCCTACGACAATCACGCCTCGTGGCCTATGACGTGGTACCTGCGTAACTACTACAACGCCGTCTACTACGGCGACCAACCCTCGCGGGGTCTGATCGGTGATGCGCCAGTGATCATCGCCGGCCCAGGGAACTGGAGTAAAGTAGAGCCGCTCATCGGCAACCGCTACTATCGCTTCGAGTACATCCGCATGTGGTGGCCCATGCAGGATTACTTCGGCTACGAGGACCTCGGCAAGATGCGCAAGATGTTTGCGGACATCCTGCGCGATCCGGCCCTCCAGCGTGGTCTATGGGAGATCTTCTTAAACCGCGACTATGACGCCTATGCCGATGCAGTGGCCAAATATCGTGGCGGCACTCGCCCTAACTTTGAGCTAAGCAACTGGCCTATCGCCGAACGCATGCGCGTGTACATCCGCAAGGACATATTCGCCCAAGTGTGGCAGTACGGTGTGACGGCCAGCGAGATCGCTACGGCTACCGATCCTTACGCCGAGAAAGCCCGTCACCTGTTGCCCGATCTCACCTTTGGGCAGGGGCAGCTCAACCGCCCCCACGCTCTCGCGATCGGAGCGAACGGCCTGCTCTACGTGGCCGATACCAACAACCACCGTGTGGCCGTGTTTGACCCCGAGGGGAAGCTGGTCAACAGCTTCGGTATGTATGGGCTGGCCCCTCAACCCAACGTATTCAACGAGCCGTGGGGGCTAGCTGTCGCCCCGGACGGCACGGTGTACGTGGCCGATACATGGAATCACCGCATCGTGGCTTACAGTCCTGAGGGCGAGCGCCTGCGCGAGTGGGGGGTGGAAGGCGCCAATCAGCTCGGCAATCTCTACGGGTTCTGGGGGCCGCGTGCAGTGGCCGTAGATACGGAGGGCCTGGTTTATGTCGCCGACACAGGCAACAAGCGCATCATGGTCTATAACAGCGAAGGTGTCTTCATCCGCCAGATCGGCAGCGGCGGCGCGCTGGGAGGCCAGCTCGATGAGCCTGTCGGCCTGGCCTTCGGTACGGATGGCAAGCTCTACGTGGCCGACACGTGGAATCAGCGCATTCAGGTCTTCACGCCGGAAGGTATCTTCGTGCGGCAATGGTCGGTTGCTGCGTGGTTCGGACAGAGCAACGAGCGGCCCTACCTGGCGGTGGATGCGGAGGACAACATCTACGTCACCGATCCCGACGCCGGGCGCGTGATCGTGTTCGACGGCTTTGGCAACTACCTCTACAGCTTCGGCGATCTGAGCACCATCGGGTTGGCAGGCGGGGTGGCCGTGGACAACATGGGACACCTCTATCTTACCGACACGGCCAACGGCGTGGTGCAGCGCTATGCGCTCGGTGCGCAGAGCGCCCCCGCTGAATGAACCCCTTCAGTCGCTTGGCTTAAGTACCAGAAGGGGACGGCTGCCGTCCCCTTTCTCCCCGTGCGCGATCTTGAATATTGCGCATCTGTGTATAAAATTAATGCTATATTTTTTTCGCTCGGTACATACGTGGGAGCAAAGGCCACAGGCACATGGAAAAGCATGTTCTTGTCGTGGATGATGATACCGCCTCTCTCACCTTGATGCAGTTCTTCTTTAAGACCTTCTTCAGCGTGCCCGTCCTCATCGTCCAGAGCGGGCCGGAAGCCATCGCCACCTTACAACAGGATGCCCAGCGCATTGGGCTGGTGCTGCTCGACCTTGCCATGCCGGACATGGACGGCTACGATGTGACCCGCGCCATCCGCCAGACATTGCAGCTGCACGACCTCCCTATCATTATCCTCACGGCCCGCAATGAGACCGACATGCGTGATCAGGCCTTTGCGCTGGGCGCGAACGAGGTCCTCACCAAGCCCTTCGACCCCAAGCGGTTGCGTGCTGTCATCCAACAATACCTCAATCCGCTCCAGTAGATACGGACAGCGCCCTCCAGAAGGATGAGCACTATCCCTACCCGGCCTTCTTGCCGGGCCGCAACTCCTCGGCCAATGAGCGCAGTTTGCGGATGTTGCCTACCGGCGTGGTGATAAGCATCACACACCCTGTGCTGAGGATCCAACGCTTGCCGCCGGTTTGCTCAAAGGCCTCGCGGGCTTGAGCCAGCGCCGGGTTGGGGTCTTCACCATGTAGCACGTCGCGATCTACCCCACCGCTCGCTGCGCCTTTGATCACCTTTAACCCCGCCGCCAGCGACGGCGGTGACTCGCGGTCGTGCCAGTTGACCGCCTGCACCGGATAGCCGCCCACCAGCCCGAACATGCCGTAAGGCCCATGAACGTGCAGCATGTTGAACCATAGGCCATCCAGCGCCGCCAGCACTTGCAGATCATAGGGGCGGCCAAAGACTTGATACTCCGCCTCGCTCAGACGGCCGTAGTTGGCGTGCTGCACAGCGTAGTAAATACCGGCGATGCCACGCTTCTTGGCCTCGTGGATAAAGCGCACCGTTGTATCGGTGATGGCCTGCAAGGCATGGTGAAGTTGCCCTGCATTCAGGCGCATGTGCAGCGTCAGCCTCTCATCGCCGGCAAGGTTTTTAGCCTGCGCCAATGGGCTGAAGACCGTCTGGATGAAGGGAACTTCCTCCTTGAAGGCCTCCTGTAGGATTTCCAAACAGCGCAGCTGACGCCCTAGCGCCCCTTGAGTGGGGTCAAGCACTTTGATCGTCAGCCAATCCTCCGGCACCTCCACCACCCGCCGGATGTAGGTGCGCGTCCCCTCTAGGCTGCCTTCCCAGCGATCCTCTACCCCCCAATCGGTGAGGCAAAAACTGCTGGCGGGGCTCACCTTCACAAAATCCCAATCAAACTCGCGCTGAAAGGCAATGTGCGCAGCGGCCAGATCGTCGGCGCGCTGATCGTCACCCGGCCAGTGACGCCACAGCGCCACCGGCACACGGTCTACCGCCTCGCCATGCACCGCTGCCTCTAGACGTTCTCGCTTTTTCACATCACACCTGTCCCTCAGATAGCGTGGCAAAGGTTATGGCTGTGCGTGTGATGCGGGCGCTGTGCGCATCCAGCCCCAGCGCATCAAGCACCTCATCGGGGCGGCCTGTGCCCTCCTCTTGGGAGAGCGCCACTTCCAGCTCCAACACCAGTGGCTCATCAGGCAGTACTTCCAGTCGCTCGATCAAGGGCCGCAGGTCGTAGCGCCTGCCGCGTCGCTCGCGCCAGATAGCCGGTTGATCCAGCAGTACCTTCACACGGTCTTCCAAATCGCTGCGCTCAAACGGCCCACCGACCTCTATGCGGTAGGTAGCCGTGCGCGTCAGCGTTTGCAGCGCCGGGCTGTGCATATCAACTGCCCAGATGGCCTGAATCGTGAGGCCCTCCGGCGCTGCCTTGCGTAGGCGCGGTAGCAGTTCCTCCGGTGTGGGAATATCGCCCTCAAGCCAGATATCCAGCAGCTCGCACGTGCTGGCGCAGCCCAAAGGCAACGCCGCTGCCAGCTGCATCTGTGGATGGGGATTAAAACCCTGCGAATAGACAAGCGGCGCACCGGCCCGCCGCAGCGTCCGTTCCCACACACGGGCCAGGTCTAGGTGAGAGATGTAGCGCAGTGCGCCATCCTTGCCAAAACGGATGCGGTAACGGGCACGGGGGGAGTCTGCAGACGGTGAGAGGTCCATCCTATCGAATGTGCCGCCCGCCTACGCCTCTAACGCGCCCTGCCACCGAGCAACATGCGCAGAGCACGCCATCCCTGCCGAGCATCTGCCCGCATGACAATAGTAATAAGCGCTCGACGACGCTCGGCTTTAGGCAAGCGGTCGATTAGCTTCAAGGGGTCTAACATACTGTAGATTGCCTTGGCCTGCGGATCGAGCAGGATAGCCACCAACGTATCGGCATCCAGCCGCGGCAGGCGCTCCCGCCAGATAGGCAGATCGCCTTCACGGCGGCGCGTGGACAGGGCTTGATAGAAATACTCACGGAACTCGGGGGATAACCCATCCCCCTGTAAGGTGGAGCGAGCGACCTGCGGCAACACGTCGAGCAAGGCCCCCGTTGCGCCCGGCTCAGGGTCGGTGGCCAACAGGTCAATCACAGACATCATCAGATCGGGATGATAGGCACGCGGCGCCGCGATCATCGCTGCCAATACACGCGCCACATGGTCAGTGCGCACAGACGGCGATAGCCCACCAAAGATGGAGAGCACCCTACGCTGCACGTCAATCCGCTGCTTGGGGTTGAGCAGGAGGTTCGTCAGCGTGTACAGGTCCAGTTTTTCCAGAACCGCTTCGTCGTGATCGTCCTCTTGTCTTACCATAACATAAACTCTGCTACCGAAGAGAGCGTCCCCGACAACCACTCACGAGACCCAAGGGCGTTTGCCCATCAACCGCTCGGCAGCGCTGCGCGGACGCGTATCAAGGGCCGCGAGCACCTCATACAAAAGCGTCGCCTGACGTTTGTTGCCCGCACGGTTGGCCTTTTCCCAGCGCTCGGCCATCAGATCGATGCCTTGCGCCAGCTGGTCAGCATCGCTGCGCTCCTTGAGTTTGAGCACGGCCTGCTGAATCTGCTCAGGCGCCCCATCGCGCAGGATCAACCCCACCACCACCGAGAGCAGTGCCTTCGTGCGGGTTGGCTCAGGCTGGCGATCCAGCAGGGTGATCGGCTCCAATGCTTCCAAAGCGCCTGCCACTGGGTCTAACACAGCGGCGACCAATGTCTTGCTGTCCAGAGTGGGCAGCATCTCGGCCCACACCGCCAGATCGTCGGGACGCTGACGCGTCACAAGGGCCTGATAGAAATACTCACGGAACTCCGGCTTGAGCGCGTCGCGATCCTTCATGAAGAGCGCGAGGATTTCGCGCAGAATGTCGATCATGGCCAACGTGGCATCCGCATCCGGATCGGTTGCCAGTAGGTCTATGAGAGACATCATCACGTCCTGATTGTACCGCTCTGGCATACGCACCACATTGCGCATCACGACCACCAGCCGCGACCGCCGTTCGGTCGGATTCACGTGCGAGAGCGCCGAGAGCGCTGCACGGTGTACCTCCGGATCGTGATCGGGGTTGATGAGCAAATTGGTCAGGGTAAGCACATCCAATTTTTCATAGGTGCTCGAGGCATCTTCAGCGACCATGGTACAATCCCAATCCTCCAAACTGGTCAATCCACCCGTGACATCCAGGGGCGCCTGCCGCGCAGCACCTCGCCCAGCGACCGGCGGCGGGTATCTACAATGTGCAACGCAGCCTCCAGGGCCCGCTTCTGCTCCTTATCCTTTGCTCGGGCTGCCTCCTCCCACTGCGCCTCAAGCTGGGCCAGCCCTTTTTCAAACTCTGCACGGTAGTGGGCGGCCCGTAACCGCCGCGCCGCCGCTGTGATGCGCTCCAACGGCGCTCCGGCGCGTGACGCTGCGGAGATAGCGTACATCAACCCGCGTGTGCGCAGCGGCTCCGAGAGCTGATCCAGTAGCTTCAGCGGCTGTAGCAATTCCAGCGAGCGCGACGCCGGATCGGCTAGCACCCCTACCAGCGTTTTGATGTCCAAGCGGGGCAGCACCTCACCCCACACCGCCAGGTCCTCTTTGCGGCGACGGGTATTCAGCGCCTGATAGAAATACTCACGGAACGCCGGTTTGAGCGCCGTCCCGCCTTCCAGAAGGGGCGCTACAATACCCGGCAGCAGGTCTAGCATGGCGCTGGTGGCATAGGGAGTGGGGTCGGTGGCAAGGAGATCGATGACCATCGTCATCAGGTCTTGATCGTACCGATCGGGGAAGCGCACGACGTGCTCCATCACCAACACCAGCCGCGAGTTGCGCTGCAACGGTTCGCGGCGGCTCAACGCCGAGAGTGCTGCACGCTGCACATCGGGGCGATGCTCAGCAGCCAGCAGCACTCTGGTCAGCTCGTTAATATCCATCCGCTCGTAGTCGGACATCCCCAAGGCCCTGTAGGTAGAACATTGGGTAGCGCTTGCACACCACACAGGGAAAGTGGGCCGCTCTCTATGCTCGCCCCTCTCTCGAGCTCGGCAGTGCTCAGAGAGAGGACTATCTCCTCTGCGGAGCGCCTAGCATTTATATCAATCGTAGCATAGCCTGCCACATGGGGCAACCGAGCACTCACTTCAGCGTTTGGAGCGTTTAGGCAGGCGTCAGAGGAATGGTCTCCGTCGCGCCGCGCTCGCTGATGGGCTGCACCGGCGGGCATTCCCACGCCCCCGGAGGCGTCTGGCTGCGCATCTGTGCGAAGCGGGGCAGGATGCCGCAGGCAAAGCAGCGCTCGCGGCAGTCTATGCGCGTCTCGCCGCGCTGGCTGAGCACGTAATCCTGCAGCAGGTACTTCTTCCTAACCCCAATGTCTATGTGATCCCAGGGGAAAACCTCACTGAACGGGCGCGGGCGATGGGTGTAGAAGGCCCACTCTAGTCCATGCTCCTGCATGGCCTGCACCCACGCCTCGTGCTTGTAGTGTTCGTTCCAGGCATCAAAGCGGCTGCCCAGCTCCCACGCGCGGGCGACGACCGCTCCCAGCCGTCGGTCACCACGGCTCAACAACCCCTCAAGCAGCGTTTCCTGCGGACGGTTCCAACGCAGTTGTAAGCCCTGCCCACGCATCTCGCGTTTGAGCAGCGCCTGCTTGGCCTCAATCTGTTCTAGGGTGTCCATCGGTACCCATTGGAAGGGCGTATGCGGCTTAGGGATGAAGGTGCTCACCCCCACGTTGACGCTGGCCTTGTTGCCGTGAACGCGGCGCCCCTCGGCCAGCACTGCTTTGGAGAGGTGCACAATGGCCTGCACATCCTCCAACGTTTCGGAGGGATGGCCGATCATGAAATACAGTTTGATGGTCCGCCAGCCGCGGCTGTAGACCGCTCGCGCCGTCTCGATCACCTGCTGATGCGGCACAGCCTTGTTGATGATGTTGCGCATCTTCTCGGTGGCCGCCTCCGGCGCAAAGGTGAAACCGCCGCGCTTGCTGTCCTTCAACGCCTCCATCAGCTCCACGCTGGCCGTCTCAATGCGCAGGCTGGGCAGGCTGATGCTCAAGTGCCGCCCGGCGAAGCGCTCCCCCACAACCTTCACCAACTCCAACACACGCGTATAATCGCTGGAGGAGAGCGAGAGCAGGGCGATCTCCTCGAATCCTGTGTGGGTGACGGCCTGCTCAATCGCCGCCACGATTTCCTCAACGCTGCGCTCACGCACCGGGCGGGTGACCATGCCAGCATGGCAGAAGCGGCAGCCACGTGTGCAGCCACGCATAATCTCAATCGGTACGCGGTTGTGCACCGTGTCGATGTTGGGCACCACAAAGCGCGTCGGCGGCGGGGGCAGCATGGGCACGATGCGTTTCAGCACCGGCATCTGTGCGGCCTCATGCAGGGGACGCACCGCCGCCACCCTTCCATCGGCATGATAATCTACCGCATAGAAGCGCGGCACATAAACCCCTTGCACAGTGGCCAGCGTGGCCAGTTGATCCTCCCGCGAGAGGCCGGCTCGCTTCATCTCGCCTACCTTCTGGGCGATCTCCACGATCGCTTCTTCCCCCTCGCCGATGACAAACAGGTCCATGAACTCCGCCAACGGCTCGGGGTTGTAGCAAGCGTGCCCGCCGGCAATAACCAGCGGCATATTCTCGTTGCGCTCGGCACTGCGCAGCGGTAGCCCGGCCAGATGCAGCACTTGCAGCACATTGGTGTAGAGCTGTTCATAGGGGACCGTGATGGCCAATAGGTCAAAGTCGGCCAGCGGATGCTTGCTCTCCAGCGAGTAAAGCGGAATACCCTCCCGCTGCATCTGGGCTTCCATGTCCATCCAGGGCAAGTAGACACGCTCGGCCAGCATGTCGGGACGGCTGTTGAGCAGATCGTAGAAAATCGCCAGCCCTAGGTTGGGCATCCCGATTTCATAGAGGTCGGGGAAGCACAGCGCCACTCGCACTGCCACCGCCGACCAGTCCTTGCGCACAGAATTGTACTCGCCGCCCACGTAGCGGCCCGGTTTTTCCACGCGCAGCAGGATGCGTTCCAG
>DAOTYL010000218.1:0-5806 GCA_034434955.1 Anaerolineae bacterium
GGGTTGATGCGCAGGTTGACGGTGCGGGCGGCGAGCGTCTCCCGCCACTGCGCATCAAGTGCCTCCAACGAGGCTCCATAAAGCCCTTCATAATCTGAAGTGTGGTAGAGCCTGCTCAACTTCTCCAGACCGTACGTTTCGATCAGATAGTCCACAAAGCACGCGCTGCCAAAGTAATTGGGATAGTGGCGCACGTGCCCCAGAAAAGCTTGCCAATCGCGCTCTACAGCAGCCATGGAGGGCATCAGCCCGGCGCTGTAAATAGCCCCACAGAGCCGATCGTAGGGTAAATAGCCGCCCTCCTCCAGAACGACTTTGCCGGCATAGGTCGCGACACCCTCTGAAAGCACGGTCGAAGAGGGCGTGCCCCATGTGTTCCATACCACCAGATGGGTCATCTCGTGGATGAAGAAATAGAGATTGTCGGTCGGTGTCCCGCTGCCATCGTGCAGGATGAAAACCTTGCGCTCGGCAGAACGGCTGAGGCCGTGCAGGTGAGCATTGGGCGCGGCGAAGAGCGTACCGGCGATGTAGATATCAAACCTGCCGGAAAGCCGCACGTTGAGCGTCGTCTCGATGGTCTCCAATGCTTGCTCCGCAAGCGCAATTGTCTCGTTGAGGTGTTGGTCGGTGTAAGTTCCGGGCTGGTAGTGCAGGGTGAAGCGCTCATGCTCGTAGACCAGTGGGTAATTTTCATCCAAGTCCCCTTCGAGGATCGAGCGCGGCCACTCGCTGCGCACGATGCGGTGCGGGATGTCGCCCGTATCGAGCGTAGCAGTGGCAAGTGCGACAAGGGTCGGTGGGGCCGTCACCGAGCCAGCGGGTTGAGCAGTCGCCTCCTCAGGGGCGGCAAGTGGGATGCGCAGCCTCTGCCCACTGAAGATGGAGTTGGCATCAGCGAGGTAATTGGCAGCCTGAATGACCTCTGCCGGAACGCCGTAGCGGTCGGCGATCAAGGTCAGTGTCTCACCTGGCTCCACAACGTGCCACGTTCCCTTCTGGCTGGGCGGCAAGGGGATGATGAGGATTTGCCCATCGCGGATGGTGCTGTCAATCTGCAGTCCGTTTACACGCAGCAGATCGCCTAGTTCGATGCCGTAGAAGAAGGCGATGGTGGTGAGGGTTTCGCCGGGTTGTACCACATGTTCAAATTGGCCGGGGGTCGGCGAAGGGGTGATGCTGACGCCTGCGTCAGTAGCCGTAACGGGGATATGTGTGGCCTGTGGAGATAGAGTGACCGTTTCCCCCATGACCGTTGGTGAGGGTGCAACCTGCCGTTGCCCTAGGCGGCTTATTCCCACACCAAACACAAAAGCCGCCAAGAGGAAAAAGGCCAGCGCAAGGGCCAAGATCGTCCCCTCGCGCGCGCCGATAACTACCGTCCGCTCGTTGTGCCGCCGATTCATGCTCTCCTGCTGCCTCTGCATCTCCAATCTGTCTGCGGGCGGATTGTAGCCCGTAAAGCCGCGATAGGCTATCTGCCTTCACGGAGCGGCACTATGGCTTGCCCCAATCAGGGCCGTAGTCATCCGCTGCGCTATCGGTTAGGCGAGTCAGCGCACCGGTGGCAAAGTCAAAGCGATAAAGGTCCGTGTTGCCGCCCACCGTGCGGTTAAAATAGAGCGCCAACCCATCGCCTGACCATGCGGGGCGACCGCTCTCATGGCCTGCGATCAGCCGCGTGGACTGGCCACTGGCTACATCCAGCACCCAGATGTCGGCCACATTGCCCGCACTATCCAGCGTGTTGTAAGCGATAGATTTGCCGTCCGGGGACCACGCTGGAAAACGGCAATCAGCAGCCGGACAGTTGAAGATGGCAATCAGATTCCCGCCGGGGTACGCCATGATGGCGATCTCCCACTTGCCGCGTTGCTCGGTCATGTAGGCAATTTGTGTTCCATCCGGTGAGAAGCGCGGTGCACGGTCGCCGAAATCGTTTTGGGTCAGGCGCGTGCGCCCGCTGCCATCGGCATTGATGACGTAGATTTCGCTCTCATCGCCAGTCCCCGATTCGTAGACGATCAGCCGACCGTCGGGTGACCAGTCGGGATGGCGATCAGGCTTCGCCGAGGTGGTAACTTGGTGAACGTTGCTGCCATCAGCATTCATGATGTAAATATCAAAGTTCCCCCCTCGTGAGGACTCAAAAGCGATCTGCGTGCCATCGGGCGACCAATCCGGTTCTCCGTCGTAGACAGCGTTGCTGGTCAGCACGTTCACGTTGTTCCCATCCGCAGCCATCACGGCAATCTCGGCACTTTCGTTCACACCCCGTGTGAAAGCAAGGCGTCCTGCCGCCGGTGGAGGAGGCAGAGTGTCTGTTGGCGTGGGGACGGAGGATGTAGGGGTCGGCGTGGCGGTTGCTGTAGGCGGTCGCGGTGATGGCGTAGCAGTAGGAGGCGGAGGTAAGGGCGTAGGGGTGGCCGTCGATGTAGAGATAGGTGTCTCGCTTGGCGCGGGGGACGGCTCGATGATGCCACCGATCATTTCCGTTGCTGTCGGAGTGAGCGTATCACCGGGGATGACGATCACCAGCGGCGTGTTGGTGATCTCCCCTGGGGGAAGGGAGCCGGGCGTCCGAGTGGGCGGCAGGGTGGGAGCAAGAGCCGGGCGCCCTTCGCCGCTCATCCACGAAAAGATGATCAGCCCCACACCGACCACACCCATCACAATGGCCAGCCCTAGTACGATGGTCAAGAGAGTAGCTAGAAGCGGTGTGAAAGTCGGAGCACGGCGCCCTCTTTTGTCAGGCTGCGCCCGATCTTCGTGGGTAGCCGATTCTCCCTCCTCTTCACCCTCAGGAAGCAGGACCTCTCCCTCAACCAGCGGGGGTATTTCTGTCGCTTCCTGCTTTTGGTATGCTGCCTCAACAACTTTGCGGAAATCCGCAGCAAGGGCCGCCGCAGTGGGATAGCGCTCCTGCGGCAGTTTGGCCATTGCGCGGCGGATCACACGGTCAAGGTCGGGCGGCAAGGTAGGGTCTCTCTCACAGACTGAGGGGACCGCTTCTCTGACGTGCTTATACATCACGCCCAGTGGGGTATCGGCATCAAAGGGCGGCGTGCCTGTCACGATCTCAAAGAGGATCACCCCCAGTGCGTAGATGTCGCTGGCAGGCGTGACTTCTTGGCCTCGGCACTGCTCGGGCGACATGTAGGTCGGCGTGCCAACCACCCCTTCGCCCGTGATGTGGGTTGCTGAACCCATGATCTTGGCGATACCAAAGTCGGTCAAGTAGGCATTGCCGATTTCATCCAGCAGGATGTTACTGGGCTTCAGATCACGGTGCACCACGCCCTGCGCATGGGCGTAGTCCAGCGCTTCTGCCACCTGCTCAACAATGCGCACGGCAGTCAGCAAATCTATGCGCTCGTAGAACAACTTGCGGCGCAGCGATCCCCCTTCCATCAGGCGCATAACCAGATAGGGCATGCCGTTATGCTCGCCATAGGCATAGACAGGCAGGATGGCACGATGTTCGAGCTGGGCGATCACACGTGCTTCATGTCGGAAACGCTTGAGGAAGGTAGGGTCCTCCGAAGATTGGGGGGGTAGGACCTTAATGGCGACAAAACGCTCAAAAGAGGGCTGGTAGGCCTTGTAAACCGTTGCCATGCCCCCCTGAGCGATCACTGAGACAATACGGTATTCGCCGATCTGCTCGCCGACCATGCCTCTTCGCGCCCGTTGAGATGCTACCCACGACACTCTAGCACACGTGCAGGACGGACGCTACCTCACCCCCTAGATCAGCAGGAAAGCCGCCGCCACGCTGGCCGCCGCCACCAAAATGAACAGCGGTAGGACCTCACGGCGCACCGCACCATTGCCCAACGCAAACGCTACCGCACCTTTGAACAACATGTTCGCGGAGGCCCCAAGCGTCACACTGCGGGCGGCGGTGGCTTCCGACAAGGCGCTCCCTGAGAGCTTGGCCATGGAGAGCGTCACCGCATCCATGCCTGCCACGCCGCCGATCAGACTAGATAGATAAGCCCCTGCGTCCCCCAAATAAACCTGTGCCGCTTTGGAGAGCAGCAGGATCACGGCGAAAAGCACCCCGAACTGAAGCGCCGGCAGCAGTGCAAAGGGGCTACGACGTTCCTTTGCCGATGGCCCGCCGGCCTCGCTGGCGTTATGGCGGCGCACCTGAAGCCACATCAGTCCCACGCCTATCACCGAGACCAGCGCTCCGACCGCCATCGGTATAACAAGCGCCCTTCCCAGCGAGAGGTTGAGCACAGAAGCGAGGATAAGAGCACGCACAAACATGCCCGTTGAGGCCACCGTGATGGCCAGCGCAAAGACCTGCGCGTAGCGCTTCTCACGGTCGCTTTTGCTGCGCCGTGCAAACTCAAAGGTGACGGCGGTACTGGAGATCATACCGCCCAGCAGCCCCATTATGCCGATGCTGCGCTGGGCACCGTAAATCTGCGAAAGCACGTAGCCGGCCAGATTGATACCTGCCACCAGCACCACCATAAGCCATATCTCACGGGGGTTGAGTACATCGAACGGGCCATAGGTGCGGTTGGGCAGGATGGGCAGCACGATCACCCACACGATGGCGAACTCAAGCCCGGCCCAGATATCCTGCCGATCTACATGCTTGAGGAACTCCTGAAGGTTTGGCTTGAAGTTCAGCACAAGGATAACGCCGACCGTCGCGGCGGCGGCCAGCGTCAGCAAGTCCCAGTAAACCAAAGCACCCAGCAGGAAGGCCAGCAGCGTGGCGACCTCGGTGGTAATGCCAATGTCGCCTGTCTCAAAGCCCCGGATATGTGAGACCAGCGCGAAAGCCGCGATGGCCATGAAGCCGACAACGAACAGCCAGTAGCCGGTGAATTGCTCGCTGACAAAGGCAAGGGTAGCCCCCAGCAGGCTGATCAGCGCAATGGTGCGCATTCCGGCGAAGATAAGCGGCTTGTCGCGCTCACGTTCAAGGCCGATGAGAAAGCCCAGTACCAACGCCAACCCAAAACGCGCAAACAGTATCCCCAACGATGGCATAGTTGCCTGATCTTCCACCCTCTCCCCTCCGTAGCGGCGGCCCCGCCCGTAAGAAGGAATGTTAAGAGAAAAGAGATATAGCACACTCGCCTCGTTTCCGCCACAGGCTATGCTATACTTCTATTAAGGGGCACAATGGATCAAATAGCCGCACTGGCCCACTCGCTAGGGCCGGAAATAGTGTATATTGCCGCCCTCGCCGGCATCTGGCTGACGGTGACAGCGGTTTATGTGCCGGGCACAGGTCTACTGGAAGCGACGGCACTGATCGCCCTGGCGTTAGCCGGCACAGGCCTGGTAGCGCTTCAGGCCAATGCCGCCGGCGTGATGCTCCTCGTGCTGGCACTGGCCTGCTTCTTGGCGCTGATCTACTTCCGCCGCCACTGGCCGCTTATCCTCGCCGGAGCGATCTTTCAGGTGGTTGGTTCGGTATTCTTGTTCTCCGGCGCGGAACGCATCAGCCCTCTGCTCATCATCTTCGGCAACGCAGCGGCGCTGGCCTTTCATCAGATCGTGTTGCTGCCGGGGCTGCGCATTCAAGACCGCGCCGGCCGGCTTGACATTGACCGCCTCATCGGGCGGGATGCCCTTGTGGTGACCACCATCGATCCGGTGGGCAGCGTGCGGCTGCTCGGCGAGACCTGGATGGCAGTTGCGGATGAGGTCATCGAGGCCGGGCAGTGGGTGCGCATCGTAGGGCGCGAAGGGTTGCGCCTGCGGGTGGCGCCCTCTAAAGGGGAACCGCGCCCCTTTGAAGGGGAAGAGGCCGCCACTCCGAACGATGAGGCTGAAA
>DAOTYL010000219.1:0-4609 GCA_034434955.1 Anaerolineae bacterium
GCCCTCGCATCCCGCACAACTGAAATGCGCCGCCGCAGGCGCGGCTGGCTCAGGTTCTCGATATCCACCACGGCGATGCCCTCATCGCCCAGCGCAACAAAGGCGCGTGGAGGGGCCACGGCCAGGCCCTGAGGTTCCCCGGGCAGCGGAAGTCGGGCGATCTCCAGCGGGCGGTAACGGTTACCCACGTTGAGGATGCGCAAACCCTCACTGCCGACCACATAGGCGAGATCGCCTTCAACCCATAGGTCGCGGGCTGGATGGTGGCTTTCTCCATAGACCTGCACAAGCCGATCGGGAGCCGCACGCCAGAGGATTTTCAGCCCGCCATGGGCATCAGCGACGTAGACAAAATCGCCCTGCGCAATGATGCGACATCCCTTGCGCAGCGGATCGAAGATGCCGATAAGGGCATCCTCGTCAGTGCGCGTCGGATCAAGCACCACGATACGTGCACCGCTGGCGACTGCCAGCAGTGCTCCTATTGGCTCAACGGCATCCGCCGGACGGGCGGTGGTCAACGTCCCGATCCAGCGTGGCGTGGCCGCATCGCTTACCTCTACAAGGTGGACCCCTGCCTCGCCTCCAGCGACAAAAGCGCGTGACCCATCGGCAGAGAGGGCCACATCGGAGGCAGTGCCGGACAGAGGCAACAAGGCCGGCGCAGCGAAATGCCCCTGTGCATCAACATGCAGCACACGCAAGCCGGCCTCACGCGCCGCCAACGCCAACACCACACCACCCGTTGACATGCTTACCGCTGCCAGCGCCTGTCCGCCGCCCGGCGCAAACCCTGTTGGTTGGGGCAATCCCTCGCCGGAGGCGGATAAGGCGACAACGCCGTCCTCTGTTAGAGCAAAGAACAGATCGCCAGCGCGGACCATGTCAAGGATCATGCCGTGTGCCAGATCGAGTCGCTCGCGTATAGTGGACGTTGATCCTGCGAGGTCGATCAGCGTCAGCGCTGGGCCTTCAGCCACGACCACAAGGCTTCCTCTCAGCGGGATGCCTGCTGTGATCAGCCCTCCCAATTGCCCTAAGACTTCCACGCGCTGCGCCTCGATGCGCGGCAAGTGCAGAGGACGGGCTTCGCCACGCTCGCCGGCAGCCAGCAAGAAGGAAAGCAGGACGAGCGACAGAAACAGCCGCAACATCCGGCGAAGCGTGGTGATGAGGCGCAGGCCTCTCATCTCTTCCACTCCCGATTTCCTTGGCCTTCGCTGCCCGCTATTTGTAACCAAAACCTGACATCCTGCAAAAATGGCATATAATTGGGGGCAGTCTGGAAACAGAGGCTAGCAGCCTGCGGCGGGATCGAGATGACAGGAGGTTACGTGTGACGGACGACAGTCTGGAAAAGGTCGCTGCCGAAGTGAGGGCATGCACCAAATGCCCCCTGCACCGCAGCAGGACGCACGCTGTACCGGGCGATGGCTCCCCCCAGGCGCAGATCATGTTCATCGGTGAGGGCCCCGGCTTTCACGAAGACCAAAGCGGCCTGCCCTTCGTAGGAGCGGCAGGCAACTTTCTTAATGAGCTGCTGACCAGTGTTGGCCTCAAGCGCGAAGATGTGTTCATCACCAATGTGGTGAAGTGCCGTCCCCCCGGCAACCGCGATCCCCTGCCGGAGGAGATAGAGGCCTGTCGGGATTACCTTGACCGCCAGATCGAACTGATCAACCCTAAGGTGATCGTGACGTTGGGGCGCTACAGTATGGCTCGCTGGTTCCCGGCGGCACGCATCTCGCACATTCACGGCAAGCCGCGCCAGTTTGGCAAGCGGCTGGTCATTCCCTTCTATCATCCAGCGGCGGCCTTGCGTCAGCCCAGCCTGCACCGCACCGTTGTGGAGGATTTCGCCAAGTTACCGGAGTTCGTTTCCCGCGCACTGGAAGCGCACCCAGACGACCAGGCAGGTAATGAGGATGCGGGCGAACAGCTGCAGCAGCTAAGCCTATTCTGAGCCGAGCCAAAAGGGACGGGAGAGGGGTAAAGGATGGCGGACGAGAGGCGCAATTCGGGGGACGTTCATGGGCCAGTTGAAGACACTCATGTCCCACTGGGCCTCAAACTGCTGGTTCTGGTAATGTTTGCCCTGTTTGTCGCCATCCTGGTGATGGTCAGCTTGACCCTCTACCGGATGGGCCTGCTGACGCTCTGACAGCAGTCCGATCGGCAGGACGCGGCAACGGCAGCCACACGGTGAACGTTGCGCCGCGTCCTTCCTCACTCTCAACGTCAATGCGCCCCCCGTGCGCCTCGACAATCTCCTTGCAGATCGCCAGCCCTAGGCCGCTCCCGCGCCGGGTGCTGCGCTGCCGAGATTTCTCCACTTGATAAAAACGCTCAAAGATGCGCTGGAGGTCGGCGGCCGGAATCCCCGGACCGCTGTCGCTGACTGCCACCGTGACGCCACCTTGCCCCAGAGCGGTACGAACGGCCACCTGCCCACCCTGCGGCGTGTGGGTGATGGCATTGTCAAGTAGGTTGGTGAAGACCTGCGCTAACCGGTCACCATCGCCCACCACTCGCGGCAAGGGGACAATCTCGCGCATCAGCATGACTTGCTTCTGCGCTGCTCGCAGCGCCAGATTGCTCAGCACCCTATCCAGCACCTGCATTAGATCAACTGCTTCGCGCCGTAGCTGCGCCTGACCGGATTCAATGCGTGCCAGATCGAGTAGATCTTCAACTAGCCGCTGCATCCGCCCCGCTTCGTCGTGGATGATACGCGCGGCATGGGAGGGATCGCTTACCACACCATCAAGGATCGCCTGCGAGTAGCCTTGGATCGAGGTCAACGGCGTCTTCAGCTCATGCGAAACGTTGGCTAGAAAATCGCGTTGCATTTGCTGAGTGTGCTGCACCCGATCGGCCATCTGGTTAAAAGCACGCGCCATAGCCCGCGCTTCAAGAGGACCACGTTCAGGCACACGTTGGCTGTAGTCACCGCCTGCAATGGCACGCGCCGCCCGTGAAGCCTGCCGCAGCGGACGCGCCACCGATGTACTCACCGCAGCGGCCAGCAGGACCGCTACCACTAGCCCAATGAGGCCTGCCTGAATCAGCGGCCTGAGCAGGCTCACCCCCAGCAACCCGTAGGGGCGTGCGGACAGGCGGGGCGCAGCATAGACAATTAGACCCACATCACGGCGCATGTCCCGCGTACTGAGCCCCACATATAGCCATAGCCTGCCTCTGGCGTCGCGGTACGTTCCGATCTGCCCTGTACCATCCTCGTTGCGCTGCACGTTGCGGAAATCTATCTCTTCTCCGGGAGCCAGCAAGGCAGCACTGTCAAAGAGCACCGTACCCTGCGGCGTGACACGTAGGATGCGAATGCCGTTATCCTGGGCGATGCGGGCCAGCTGGCCATCGAGCGCGGGGTCAGCCAGATCAACCTGAGAGAGGGTGGCACGGGCAACATCACGCAGGTGTTGATAAGTCAGACGGTTGGGGAGTGGACTATTGGCGATGAGCAGCACCAACGCCACACTTGCTGCACACAACGTCAGGCCAATTACAGCAATGTAGGAGAGTAGCAGGCGCGCCCGCAGGCTGGTGAACATTCGGCAGCGTGATGCTCCTACTCGTTTATCTCCCTGGCCTGCCCTTCAACTATCTCGCTGCCACCAGCAGCTGAGCGTCCACGGCGCATCTCACGCAGATATTCGGCCACCACATCCGGCGGAGAGGCTTGCACAAACAAGTTCAGCGCCAGCAAGATGATGCCGATGTCGTCGGCCACGCCCAGCGGGGCCAGCATTCCCAGCAGCCACGCGGGCAGCAGGTCAATGGGAGAGAGAGCATACACCAATGCGAGCAGCGGGATCAGCTTGGGCAAAAATCCTACGCGCCCATCCCACAGCAACTTCCACGTCAGGATAGTGTTCTCATAGAGCGCCCGCAGCACCCCTACCCGTTCTTCAGGCAGACGTGCAAGCTGGCGGTCATCGTGTTCTTCCATCGCAACCCCTTTCCCTTCCTTTTGAGAATATCCCTGCCATGTAAAAAATCTATTGCCTGAGTGTTCAAAAAACGTTGTCTATGCGGGCGACCCTTGTGCGATGGGGAACCGGTTACACCAGCACCACCAGCGCCAGCACCACGGCGATGCTCATTCCCAGCAGGAAGCCGGCAATGACATCCGAGAGATAATGCACCCCCATCATCACGCGCGAGGTAGCCACCGCTACACCCCATGCCATCAGCGCCAGACCAAACCACAGCGGCCCCAAAGCAAGCGCCATTCCCCCCACTGCGCCGCCGCGTGCGGCATGACCGGAGGGGAAGGAATAGGGATCGAGACGGCGGTACACCTCACCCCAGGTGCCCTCAGGGCGTGCCCGCCGCGTGGCGACTTTGAGAGCCTGAGAAAGCAGGAAGGCCAGCATATCTGCCACTACAAGCAGCAGCGCCTTCATACGCCAGAGCGGGCCGCCCATGACCGCCAGTGCTCCCAGCGCAGCCAGAAAAGGCAGCGCATCGCCGGAGCGCGTTACCAGAATGGTTATCGTGCGTCCCAGCCCCTTTCTCTCAACGATATTCAACTGCGCCGAGAGCCTTGTATCCAAGCGATCCAGCCACGCATTCAAGCGGTGTAGCCACG
>DAOTYL010000220.1:0-2728 GCA_034434955.1 Anaerolineae bacterium
GTAGTTGATGTCCATATGCTCCTCTGCGATTTACCCCTCGCTTTGCTAACCACAGATCGGGGGATGCTAGCCCGCCTGCGCCAGGATTTCTTGCACCTGCCGCTTCTTGGCCGCGTCGAGCGGTTTGGCGCGGTGCTCGGCAATGATCTCCTTCACGCGGGCGTTCACCCGCTGGCCGAGCGTCGTCGCGCCTGCCTCTACCCACTGCGGCCTGCGGCTGCGGTCCAACAGGGTGGGGTACCAGAAGTCGCGGAAGCGCTTTACCGTCTCGCGGCTATCGAGGAAGTGCCCACCCGGCCCGATGCGGTGCAGTTCCTCTACCATCAGCGTCTCATCGCTGACCTCGATGCCCTTCATGATGTGCTCCGTCATGGCGATCAGCTCATCGGTGAGCACGATCATCTCAAAGGCGGTGGTGAGGCCGCTTTCCAGATACCCCACGTCGTGCACGAGGTTGGCACCGCTTAAACGCGCCATCAGCACCGAGAGCATGGCCTCCAGCGCGGCCTGCTCATCCACCAGCTTCGCATCCGAACAGCCCGCATAGCCCCAGGTGGGGAGGCCGTACCAGCGTCCCAGTTGGGCAATCGCCGCCTTGGTCAGCTGAAACTCCGGCCCGCCGTAGCAGATTTGCGCCGAACTCATATCCATATGGTGCAGGCCCGCCCCGAAGACAAACGGCGCACCGGGCCGCTTGAGCTGATGCACCACCAACCCGCTCAAGATTTCGGCCAACGACATCACCAGCCCGCCCGCCATGGTGATGGGGGCTGTGCCGCCCATCAGCGGGCCGGGCGAATGCACAACCGGCAGGGCGTACTCAGCCATCAGCAGTAGCTTATCCACCGCCGTCTCGGACTGCTGAAGCGGCGAACTGGGTTCAGAGTAGAGCAGGATGTGCTGCTGTTCGGCCAGCGCCTCGTAACCGCCCGCGACGGCGGCAGCCATATCAATGGCGCGCTGACAGGAGGCGCGGTCGTTGGTCACAAAGACGATGGGTTTGGTAGTGTGCTCCAGCATGAGCGCCATCTGCACATCGTAGAGCCGCGCCGCATCCACATCGGAGGGAATGCCCAGTGACATCACAAAATGGATGTTGGGCAAGGCATCGCACAGGCGGTAGCCGTTGATGAGGTCATCCGTCTTCCAGAGGCGATGCTCGCCCGTGTGCGGGTCGAGGAAGTGAAGGCAGTCGGAGCCGGTGCCAAAGTAGACCCGCGTCCCCTCCAGCCGCATGGCCGGTTCGCCATCGCGGTCGCACATCACAATGCGGTGCGGCGCAGAAGCGATGGACTCCTCCACCATGCTCGCCGGAAACTTCACCAGGTTGCCATCCGAGATAAAAGCGCCCGCTTCCTTCAGCAAGTCCAGCGCACCCTGATGGTAGAAGCGCACACCGGTGCGGCGCAGCACCTCCAACGCCGCGAAGTGCAGTTCCTCTAGCTGCGAGTCGCTGAGCACGGCAAACTGCGGTGACTGGTAGGCCACAAAGTTGGCAGTCTTCATCATTATGAGGCTCCTCTTCTTGCCCTGATCCACGCCAGCGTGCGGCCCATCTCATTGTGCGCCAGCATGATGGCTTCATCCGTGCCCATGCCGGGCTTGGCCATCAGCAGGGCGGGCTGTGTAGCCAGCGCCACATGCACGCTCACCCGCGCCGAGAGGTCGGTTTCGCAGCAGCTCCCGCCGAGGAAAGCCTCCACGCCGCCAGCCCTGCAGGCCAGCACGGCCTCTACTGCATTCTGCACGCCGCCGAGGTCGGGCATCTTGATCTGGATCATGTCGGCAGCCTGGGCATCCACAAAGGCGCGGATGTCCTCCAGCGTGTTGGCCCATTCATCGGCCACGATTTGCACCCGCATCCCCCGCAGGCGGATATACTCGCGCAGGCGCTTGAAGAAGGCGATCTGCTCCGCGCGGCTGTCCAGCATCACGGGGCACTCCACGCGCAGGGAGTAGGGACGGGCGGCCTGCTCCAGGGCGTGCAGATGCCCCAGCACGCGCCCCGCCTCATTGTGCGTGATGCGCCCCAGTGCCCCGTGCACATCCAGATGGATGGTGGGGTGATAGTCCGGCCCGCCCAGCGTCTGGATGCGCTCGGTGAGCCAGCGCACGTACTGGACGAGCTTTGCGCCGTCGCTGCCGACCTGCCCCTCCACATCATCCACCAGCGCGTGGGGCAGCGAAGCTACGCGCCGCACGATCATCTTATCGGCGTTGGCCACCCGTTCAGCGCCTGATTGGGCATGGATGGGCACGGGCGCAGCGGGCGGGGGCAGGCCCCACTCGGCGGCGATGACCTCGGCCATCGTCACGCCCTGCGCCAGCGCTGTCGCCGCCAGCAGCGCCTGGCTGACGCCGTAGCGCACGGCGTGGTGTCCGCCGGCCGTGAGCGGCGCAGGGGCAAGGTTTTTCTCCATCTCCTCACGCAGGGCACGCAGCAAACCGGCAGGCGAAAGCACCTCACGCCGTGAGAGCGGCTTTGGCACGGCGTCCGGTTCGGGGTGCAGGGCGCCCACATCCACCGCTGCGATGAGCGCCTCCATCTCCTCTGCCAGCGGGCGGAAGGCGGCGACCTCGCGGCCCACAAGGGCAGGGGCTACCACCTGCCGCACGATCGCCAGCCCTTCGGCGGCGCGGAAGACGGGATCGCGGCCCGCCTTGCCGCTGTAGGCCACGCCCACACAGTCGCCCCAGGCGACCTGCCTACGCCCCGCCGCGTCCTCCA
>DAOTYL010000221.1:0-7296 GCA_034434955.1 Anaerolineae bacterium
GTCTCGCACGCGGTAGAGGCATGCTCCGCGTAGTACAAGCTGCTCGCCGTCAGGGCTATAGGGTTGACCATCCTGCACCCTCAGCGGCCAAACGCGCCCTGCATAGTCGTAGACAAGGGGGGTGCCACTTGCGTCGTGGTCGGCAATGGGGATCAGATAGTAGCGTCCATTCACCACCAACGCGATGCGTGCATCCCATAAGGGGATGCGCGCCTTACGGTCGACAAAGCGACCCGGCACAAGGTATGACAAGAGGGACATCTGCTGCTGGAAAGCCTCGCGCTGGGCCGCTGCAAGCCGCTTGTGCTCGGCAATAACCTCGCTGCGGAGTGCTTCCGGTAGAGCCTCCAACCGAGGGCGGATGAACTCCTCAAAGGCTGCTCGTCGGATGTCGGCATAGGTGCCATTCAGAGGAGCATTGTAAGGGCGGGCTATCTCCCACTTGCGCTGTAGCCGCACAAACAGTTCATTTTCGGCTAAACCGCTCCGTTCGGCGGCCTGCGTAACCAGCCGTAGCTTCACCCACTCATCCCACACCGCTGCCATCAGATCGTCGTAATCCCACACGAACTGGATGACGGCCATCACCCAGGCCGTGAGATCGTCCAGCTCGCTCGCTTGGGGAGGGCGGTTGAGATGGTACCCGATCGTCTCGTTGGTAAAGTGCGCCGGATCTTCGCGCAGACCAAAGCTGAGGTAGAACTGCCATGAGCCGTGCGGAAAGGCGCGCGGTTTGCCTGTCAAGGCGGTGCGAAGACGCTGGAAACCCTCAAGCAGGATGGCCGGAACGATAATAAAGACCACATAGAGGAATTGTTGGAACAGATCGCTCAAGTGCAGACGCCCGTGTTGAGCCTCGCTGCGCGAGCGGACACGCCGAGCATTGAGTAGGGTGAGGCCGCTGCGGATCAGGCCGAACAGCGTGTCTGAGGCATAGTATTGTTCGAGGGGTTCCGATTCAAGCATCATGATTTGCGCCAAGCGGCTACGTGGTTCGGGTAGGGCAAAGAATACGAGGCGATCCTAGCATCTCCTTTGCCAAGAGGCCAATCTGCATTTGTTCACCATACCCCTAAAGAGAAACCATCCCCTGCACCATGTGGACGGCCGTCAACAACATCTCGGGATTGCGGCGATAGGTCTCCCAGGGCGCACGCCCGGCGGCGATGTCGGAGACGATCAAAGCCAATGCATGGTTGACAGGTGCCAAGCGTTTAAGGCCATCGGCGGCTTGAGCAACTGCACCGTTCAACCAGGCCACTTCGGTGCGTCGCAGGCCAGCGCGTAGAGCGGTTAACAGTGAGGGCAGTTTTTCCCCGCGCCCTCGGCTCACTTGCCGGCGCAACAGCAGCCGTAGTAGGCCACGCGGCGCTCGTCGTGCCAGCGCCGCTAGCGTCCTAGCGGGCACGCCGGGCAGGTTGATGACCGCAATGCGCTGAAGATCCATGATCCACAAGGCCTCTCTTAGCGCAGCCCACTCTACAGCAAATAGACGTGGGTTGCTAAAGACCTCAGTTGGCGACATATCCATAATGGCTGGGACAGCATTGCCTACCATGTTCAGCAGAAGTTTGGACCACTTGAGCGTCCTTGAGTCGCCCACAACCTGTAGCGCTAGCGTCGTCTGCCGCAAGGCCGTCTCTACCACATCCGCTGAAGGGGAATCCGAAGCGATGGCGATGCCCCGCCGCCTCAATTCGGCCACCCTGCCGGGTGTCAAGACGGCCACCGGCGTGGTTAGCGCACCAGCCACAATCTTCTCCGCGCCAAAAGCCGAGCGCAACATCTCTTCATTGCCCACGCCGTTCTGAAAGCTGACGATAGGCGGCGGTTCTGGGAGACGCTCCGCTAGTTCTTGGATCGCCGCCGAGGTGTCATAGGCCTTCATGGTAAAGGCGATCCAGTCATAAGGGGCGCCCTTGTTGAGGGCCTCGTTAAGGTCGCTTGCGGCATGGATTGAACGGATCGTCAATGGGCCTTCGGCGCATTGAAGGGTGAGGCCCTCCTCCGCAACGGCTTGCACCAGCGGCTCACGCCCCAGTAGGGTCACCTCATGCCCTGCCAGGGCCAGATGCCCTCCAATGTAGCACCCTACCGCTCCTGCCCCGTAGATCAGGATACGCATGGCAGCTCAGCCTCTCCTCTTGCTAGATCATAACGCGCTGCTATCGCCCTACCAAAAAGGGGCTGACCGATTCGTCAGCCCCTTTTATGTTTGTACCCTTGTGTGCTGCTAAGGCAAGGTTGGGATGAAGTCCTGCCATGCGTCATCGATGAATACATCGGCCTCGTCGCGCCACTGGCTCAACATTTCGCGGAATTTGGCACGGCGTTGCTCCTCCTGCTCGGTGGGCGTGGTGGGTACTTCACGGCGATCGTACACTTTGATGATATGCCAGCCAAACTCCGTGTGCACGGGCTCGCTGATCTCGCCAATAGGCAAGCTGAAAGCTACCTCTTCAAACGGGGCGACCATCCTGCCCCGCTCAAACCAGCCCAGATCGCCGCCTTTGTAGGCATTGGTCTCATCCCGCGAGACCTCAGCTGCCACAAGCTCAAACTGTTCACCGTTCCTGAGCCGCTCAAGGACCTGATTGGCCTCCTCCTCCGTCTCAACGAGAATGTGCGCTGCGTGGACAAGCTCCTTCGTTTGGTCGGCTTCGATGTTCAGCGCCGCAACGACTTTCTCGCGGATCAGCGTCAAGCGGAATCGATCGTAAAACATCTCCCTGGCCTGCTCTATCGGGATGCCTGTCACTGCATTGACGCCCTCTAGAAGGCTCGTGAGGTTCTCCTGAAACATCTCTTCTGTAACCGGCTCAGGCGTGAAGGTGGGCGCCAGGGTGGGCGTGGCCGTCGGCGGCCCACTGGGAGTTGGTGTGGCGGTTGCAGTGGCAGTTGGCGTCACATTGGGATCCAGCGTGGCTGTAGGGCGGGGCGTCGGCGTGTAGACAAAGGTCGAGGTTGCAGTGGGCGTCAACGTTGGGCCGGTGGGCGAGGGCAGAACGGTGGGCGTAGGTTCGGGTTCTCCCGCGTCATAGCCGAACCAGAGCTCCACCTGTTCCTGAACTTCAGCATCGCTGACCGTGATGCCCATCTCCCTAGCCTTCTGTTCCAGCAGCTTATCGCTGATTAAGCTATCTAACGCGAATTGACCGAAGAGCGTGGGGTCAATTCCCATCTGTTCGGGGGTCATGCCGCCTGAGGCCAGGTAGTAGTCCAGGTAGAAATCAAACCGTGCGCGCTGTTGAAACTGCGTCACGGTGATCTCGTCGCCGTTCACCGACGCCAGCACACGCCTCGGCTTGAGTATCTGTTCGTTGATCACCGCGAAAGCGATCAACCCCACGACGGTCACTGCCACGACGGCGACGCCGATCAGAACGGCGCGTTGGATACGCGCCTCGCGTTCCACACGAGAGAGTGGTCTGCGTGTCAGCTTGGCCCGGCTGGTGGATGGAGGGCGTTTTGCCATAGCCCCTCGTTCTCCTTAAGCAGATAGGCCCGTACAGGCAAACGAAGAGGGTATAGACAGCGCAAGTCTACACCCTCACACAGAGGAGGCCGATTTCTAGCTCTCCATGATGTGTTCGCTGGTGAACGGCAGCAACGCCAAGTGACGGGCGCGCTTGATGGCCCGCGCCAAAGCGCGTTGCTGCTTGGCAGATAGCCCCGTCTGCCGACGTGGCAGGATTTTGCCGCGATCGTCTATAAAGCGCCGCAGCGTCTCGTAGTCTTTGTAGTCAATCTTCTCCAGCTTGACGGGCTGGCGCCGCCTGCGTCCGGCAAAGTGGCGCGATTCGGTTGGGGCCTCGGCACTGGCGGATGAGAGCGCCGTTGGCTCCTCGCCCTCCTCAAAATCATCCAGATCGTTGGTCTCTTCAACCTCAGGGTTGATCTCTAACTCGGACAAGGCAGTTACTCCTGTGTTAGTCTATGTCTCCTCTCGCCTAAAAGGCGAGATCGCTGTCCTCACCTGTTTCGTCTTCGCTTGTCAGGGGCGGCACGTTGCGATGATCTCCCAGTAAGATCATCTCACTGGCGACCAGCTCTGTGCGGTAGTGCTTCTTCCCCTCTTCGTCTTCCCAGCCTCTGGTCTGCAACCGACCCTCAATATAGACTTGATGATTCTTGCGCAGATACTTGTTGCAGATCTCGGCCAGGTTGCCCCAAGCAACCACGTTGAACCATTCGGATTCTTCGTGGCGTTCACCCTCAGCAGAGGTCCAGGTACGCGTGGTCACAACGCTGAACGACGTGACGGGGCGTCCGCTGGGGGTGTAACGCATCTCTGGGTCGCGCCCCAGATAACCGATCACCATGACCTTGTTAAGCCCCCTGCTCATATCAT
This sequence comes from Anaerolineae bacterium, assembly GCA_034434955.1. GTDB lineage: Bacteria > Chloroflexota > Anaerolineae > Aggregatilineales > UBA3940 > DAOTYL01. The sequence goes on from DAOTYL010000221.1 coordinate 4,352, forward strand.
CTCCTCGCTTACTTACCAGCGCTCAGTCCGTTCCTATCAGCGCCTTGGCTACTCTTGTCGTATGATCAGGTAACGCAGCACATTCTCAGAGAAGCGCAGGTTGCGCTCCAGCTCAAGGGGCGCCTTGGGTGGCATGTTGATCGTATAGAGCACATAATACCCATCCCGTAGATTGCGGATAGGATAGGCCAAGCGACGCGTGCCCCAGTGCTTGACCTCCACTGTTTCGCCGCCGTTGGTTTCGATCCAGCCTTGAATCTGATCGAGCTGCGCGGTGAGCTCATCCTCGCTCAGATCGGCGCGGATCACCACCATCATTTCGTAGGACCGCATGATGTCAGGTCTCCTTTCCACGGGCTTGCCTTGCGTGCGGACCCGAAGCCGAGTGCCGCAAGGCGGAAAGGCACTTTTCGTTGAAGGAGAGTGCCAGTTCGCTGCATAGTTTATCACGTCCCTATCCACTCAGCAACGATTGGAGGATCGGCGGAGACGGTTCACCGGTCGTTGTCGCCCCAATAAACCGTTCCGGTAGGGTATAATAAGATTATGAAAATGATCCTCGCCGTTGTACAAAACACGGACGCAGATGCCGTGATGGATGCACTCATCAAGGCTGAGTACCGTGTGACTCGTGTGGCCTCAACCGGCGGCTTTTTTCGTCAAGGCAATACCACCTTGCTGATCGGTGTTGAGGACTCACAGGTAGAAGATGTGCTGGGCATCCTGCGCGGCATTTGTCAGCGACGCACCCGTCTGCTGCCCGTCAGCGTGGACCCGCTGGAGCCTATGTCGATGGTAGGAGGCTACGTTGAGGTTCCCGTTGGTGGAGCTTCGGTCTTTGTCTTTGACGTAGAGCGGTTCGAGCACATCTAATCGGCTTGTGCCCTTGCCCGAATCCACATCCTCTCGCCGCCTATCCGAGCCGTGTAGCGGCGCATGGCTGCTGCCATTGCTTCCATGCTGTGCCAGAAAGTGCTGATCTGCGAGCGGTACTGCGCCATGGCACCTATCTTAGAAGCTAGTGCCGCCTCATCCAATGGATTCACCAGTGCTCGCCATCTCGCTCCCTTTTCCAATGCTGCCTGAATCGCCGCTTCTTCCTCCGCGTAGGGGTAATCCTCATAATAGCGCACCGAGTTAGGGGGCAGTCCCCATCTCTCTACCGCCTGGCGCACGATCAGGTGATCCACATGGTGTCCCGCGCCGAGCGGCACGTAGAGCGTTGCGCCAGCAGGAAGCGGTGGAGCGGTGTGCAGCAGAGCGTATGCGGGATCGGTGGGCTGTATTTCCCCGAAGATCGCCTCTTCGCTTGCATAGAGCGCTTGCCCACTGGTCGGATCAAGGCGGTAGATGCACTCCGGCAGCGAAAGATGAATGACTTGAATAGCGGGGCTGATGGTCGCAAAGGCACGCCGATCTTCTGCCCGACGTACAGCCGCAGGATCGGAGAAGTCTACATCCGGCGGAGCGGAGGCCTGCCAGCGTTCGTGGAGTGAACGGGCAAAAGGCGAAAGGGAAATATCGGGAGGTGGGCTGCCGGCAAAAACGGCAATCGCGGCGATGGCTTCGCCGCGCTGCACTTGCTGGGCGATGGTCCCACCGCAACTGAATATCACATCATCCAAATGGGGGGAGAGATAGATGTGTTGCGCCGAGGGCCATGTGATAGGCAGTGCCATACGCTCAAACCGTCAAGTGCCTGCTTGTTGGAGCAAGGCGGCTTGCTCGCGTGTGGCCAACTCATCGATAAACTCGTCCAGATCGCCGTCCAGAACAGCGGGGAGGTTGTAAGAGCTGAGGTTGATACGGTGATCGGTGACACGGTTTTGAGGAAAGTTATAAGTGCGTATCTTCTCGGCACGCTCGCCAGTGCCCACCATTGAGCGGCGGGCCGCATCCTGCTCCTCCTGCAGGCGTCGTTGCTCCATATCGTACAAACGTGCCCGCAGGATGCTCATCGCCCGTAGCAGATTCTGCGTCCTGCTGCGCTCATCCTGGCACTGCACCACGATGCCGGTGGGCTTGTGTGTGATGCGGATCGCGGTCTCGTTCTTCTGCACGTGCTGGCCACCCGCACTGCTTGCGCGGAAAGAATCGATCTCCAGATCGTCTTGGTCGATCACAACTTCCACCTCATCCATCTCTGCCAGTACAGCCACCGTGGCTGTACTGGTGTGGATGCGCCCTTGGCTCTCGGTGATGGGCACACGTTGCACACGATGCACACCGCTCTCGTACTTCAGACGCGAGTAAGCTCCCCGCCCTTTGATCAGAAAGACGATCTCCTTGAAGCCCCCCACGCCTGTCTCGTGGCTGCTCAGCACTTCTACTTTCCATCCCCGCTTTTCGGCATAACGGGTGTACATGCGGAAGAGATCGGCAGCGAACAGCGCGGCTTCCTCACCACCTGTGCCGGCACGGATCTCCATGATGACATTCTTCTCATCGCGGGGGTCCTTGGGGAGCAACAACAAGCGCAGTTGCTCCTCCAACTCATCACGGCGTCTACGCAGGGTCTCTAGTTCTTCCTCGGCCAGTTCGCGCAGCTCGCTGTCGGCGGAGTCGAGCAGCTGCTCCGCCTCGTCGATTTGCTCTAAGATGGCGCGGTACTCGTAGTATCCTTCTGCAAGGGGTTGCAGGGTGCTACGCTCTTGGGCATATTCCGCCACGCGCTCGTAATCCGCTGCCACTTGAGGGTCGGCCAATAACCGCTCTAGTTCCTCATAGCGGGCTGCGATGCCTGCCAGTTTGTCCAACATGCCGTTCGGCTCTCCAACATAAAGTACGCCCCGTCAGAATGCGGGGCGGGTGTGACCTGATTATAGCAGGCTGCCCAGAGCGGAACAACCTCACCCTTCCAGCGCCCGTCGCAACGCTGCCTCATCCAGCGGGCCGATCCGCACGATACGAATGTCCCCACTGCTTATGTCCACCACTGTTGAGGG
>DAOTYL010000222.1:0-3242 GCA_034434955.1 Anaerolineae bacterium
TCAGCCGGACTGTTCAGCACAGCGCTCAGCGATGTGCCCTCTGCAGCACGTAGTACAGGCATCACCGCGTAGCCAGCTCCGGGCTGCCACCCGCTGACCGGCGCACCGGCCAGCGAGCCGTCGACCTGCACCTCAAGGCCGACAGGCATTACCACGTTCAGCGCGGAAGCCGCCGCCTCGCCAAGGCTATGACCCTCCTCTAGCAACGTGCCGATCAGAGGCGTAGGGGCCTCGGTCCGGAAAACAGCAATGTTGGGCGGCAACACATCAGTGCGGATCACCCCGGCCGCTGGGTCTACATGGCCGGGGACAAACACCCACTGGCCAGCCTGTGCATCCCAACTGTAAAGGTCCAGCGTTTGCGGTGATGGGACATTGACTGGGAGCGCCACTTCAACCATCGCCGAGCCTGTGCCCCGCCGATCTATCACGTAAAGAGGGCTCTGAATCTCCAAACCCACAGGCAGGACATCTCGCCCCTTGGCGAGCATATCCGAGGAGGCAGTGCTCAAGCGCACGCGCAAAGGCTCGCCGCCCGTCCAGGTGATGGTCAGCCCATCAGGGTGGCTGGCTGTTGGGTTGCTGGCGTTCAGTGTCCGCCACCCACCGAGACCTAGCACAGAGGCCAAATTGAAGGGGGGAAGAAACAGCACAGTCAACACCAGTGCGATAAGGATCAGCAGGCCCAGCCCGCCGCAGCCAAGGGCAAAGGTGCGTCGGTTCAAGCCGAGGATTGCGCCTCCGCCAGGAGCGCGCGGCGTAGGGGTAGGTTTGCTCTGACTCTGGCTCATCTTTGGAACACCTCATCTTGATCTAGGGCATCACGTTCCCCAGCGCGATGCACGCCGGGCAAGTCCCATCAGGGCGTAGGATAGCATAGCCGCCCTTTGGATCAGCGTTGCCCCAGTCGGTAAAGTCCACATTCCAGACGATCATCAAGCGCACCTGGCCGCTTTGGCGGCTGAGCTGCGCCGCCTCGGCCAACCAAGCCGCTTGCTCGGCAACGGTGGTATCAGCAGCCCAACTAAAGTTGCCGGGCAAGCCGCCGTATCCCTCACTGCTCAAGTAGCCTAACTCGGTAAAGCATACCGGATGTCCGAATGTCCCGCCATATAATTGCAACATGCTGCCGAAGTACCAGCTATAGTGCTGATAGCCCGGGTCGGCGGGATGGCCGCTTGTCGCCGAAGGGGGTGTCGCCCCCGCATTATAATGGACGCCCACGCAATCCATATAGTTCGCCGCACCGGCCTGAGCCATCTGTTGCAGATAGTACCAGTCATCGCAGCCGTAGCCCTGCGCTGAACAGCCGCCTTCGCTGTAGTATAGTCCGGTGGGCAACAACCCTCCTGAAATCACCATGATCTGGAAGTCGGCGGATTTGATGGCATTGTAAGCCGGCGCCAGCATCTTGCGTACATAAGTGCCACCATCGATTTGCCCCTGTGGCCACTCAAAGTAGAAGTTTGGCTCGTTCCATACCTCAATCGCATCCGGGCCGTAGGAAGCCACATCGTGTAAGAACCTCACATACCCAGCGAAGTCAATAGAACTGGGGTAGTTGCCGCCTCCGGTGATGCTCAGCAGCACTTTGAACCCTTGACTGTGTCCCTGCTCGATCAGGCTGCGTGCGTTGTCGGCGCGTTGCCCTGGCCCCCACGTGATCTGGAACTTCACCCATGTCATGCCGGCTTGGTGCATCAGCGTAGGATGATGAATGGCGTGGTTGACTTGCCCTCCCAGCTCGAATTCGCCGGAAGCCGCTAAGCCGGCTGGAATGATGGGGATCGGCATCCCTTCAGGGACGAACAGGAACGAAGAACCGTTGGTCGGAGAGGCACTGCCCGCCAACGGCGGGGAACTAACCCGCACAGATGCTGCACCGCGCTGCGAAATGCCCTCCCCGACCAGTTCGGCGCTGATGGTGTATTCCCCCGCCGCTTCAGGAGTCCAGACAAAGGGATCGGTGAGGCTGCCGAGCGTCTCTTGTATTAACGAGCCGCTTGCGTCACGTACCGTCCAGTTAAGCACAAGGTCAGCCTCTGTTGGGAAGGGCTGCCCCGCTCTAAACGTGCGCACAGCAGTGCCTGTGCTGGGACTGTTGCCCACCGCCAGTAGATCATCGATAACCACGCCGCCTAGTCCCTGCGCAGCGATCCAGTCCAGCCGCCGGCGCAGTGCCGCGGCCGTCACAATCCAAACGCGGTGTTTGCCGTCCGCAGCATAGACTTCATAGCGATAGAGACCCTCTGGGGCAAGACGCTCAAAACTACTGGCCTGCCCTGCCAGATGGAATGTCAGCGGTTGGCCCGGCTGAGGGTGTAAAGTCCCACCGCTTTCCCCCACCGTCAACCCGACTGTGCCCAGAGGGGCAAGCGCATAGTCATAGCGGATAGGGTAGAAATGCCCACCCCACTCATCAAGGCTCAGCGAGGAGAAGGCAAGATGAAGCTTCGCGCGGCTGACGCGCGTGGTAGCCCAGCGGAGGAACTCATCTACCATGCCGTCGAAAATGTAGCCATCCGGCCCGCCCGGTGGCGCCACGATCAGGGCATTGGCGAGCGTGCCGATCAAAGCCCAGTTATAGCCCAGCGTATCGTAGCCGGTAGGGGTCACTTCCGGTGTGGGCACACGAACCATGAGCGACTTGCCTCGTCGCTCCAGCACCCCGGCTATACTGCCGAGCAGCATTTCAAAGCCGGCAGCCTGTCCTTGATCGAGCGGGCCAAGGTCAAGCGCCAATCCGCCCCAGGGAGAGCCATCCAGCAAGCCGGTAACCTCAGCGAACAGGGTGTCGCGCCCTGACCCGCTGCTTAGGAAAGCCCGCAAGGCATCGTCGTTGGCAGGGCGCAGCAGAACCAGCGCCGTAGGGCCAGCAGATGGCGGTGCAATCGGCAGGTTGCTTACATCAAGCGTGCTGTCCGGCCCGATCATGCCTCCTGCCACCAGCACCCTGTCAAGCAGAGCGAGGGCTTCGCCCGTTGTTTGTCCCTCTTCCAGAGTGCTGATGATTTGGGGAAGCCCAGCCTCAGGCCGCAGCAAGGCAACCAGTCCCTGCGACGCTGCGATAACGATCTGCCCCCCATCGCGCTCGAATGGGATGAACTGCCAGACGTGGCGTGCAGCATCCCACCGATACGGCTCGGCATCCTCAACCGAGGGGGCGAACACCAGCCGGGCACTTCCCCTGCCGCGCACATCAACGGCGTAGAGAGGGCTGATCAGGGTGAAGCCTACGGGCA
>DAOTYL010000223.1:0-4179 GCA_034434955.1 Anaerolineae bacterium
ATCGGTCGGCTGAGCGATGCTCAGGCGAGGCAAATTGCCGAGGAAGCGCTGGGATACGGCACAGCAGCAGAAGTTGAGGCTCTCATGAGCCGCGTCTTGGCCGAGTTGGGCGCGTAGATGCACCCAAGTTTGTTGACAGCCGCATCGGTTGGGGATAACCTTATAGGCATAAGTGAAAGCCCAAAAGCGTTGAGCGGGACGAATAGCTGCTGAACCAGCGCCAGAGAGAAGGGGCCCTCGGCTGCAAGCCCCTTTCGCCGAGGTCACAGCGAAAACCCCCCGCGAGTGCATCCCGGAACGCTGGCCTGTGGGTCGGTCAGTATGGGGTGACGGTCGGCCCCGTTAGCGGCCCTAGAGATGGGCCTTCGGCTCTTTGTCGGAGCGCCCGAAGTTGGGTGGAACCGCGTGCCAACCCACGCCCCAATCGGCGTGGGATTTTTTGTTATCAGGTGCAATTGCGAGGAGGGATGTCATGGCTGAAGCAAACGTCAAGGAAGGCCATCCGCAGGCATTTAAACCTTACGAGGAAACGTGGCTGTATCGTGTTCGGCACTCGGCGGCGCACATCATGGCGCAGGCCGTGCTGGAACTGTATCCGGAGGCCAAGATCGCCATCGGGCCGCCCATTGAGAACGGCTTTTACTACGACTTTGACCTTGGGCTTGATGAGGAAGGCAAGCCGCGCACCTTCACGCCAGAGGACTTGGAGAGGATCGAGGAGCGCATGCGGCAGATCATCGCCGAAGACCACCCCTTTGAGTACCGGCAAGTTAGCGCTGAAGAGGCACGCCGGCTGTTTGCCGATCAGCCCTATAAGCTGGAGCTGATCGAGGGGCTGGCGCGGGGAGGTGTGGATGAGTATGGCGAAGAGACGGATGAAGCGGTAGTGATCTCCACCTATCGACACGATACCTTTGAGGACCTCTGTCGCGGCCCGCACGTCGAGCGTACAGGGCAGATACCGGTGGACGCCTTTAGGCTTTTGTCTGTAGCGGGGGCGTACTGGCGCGGAGATGAGAACAACCCCATGCTTCAGCGCATCTATGGCACGGCTTGGGAAAATAAGCAGCAACTTCAGCAGTACCTTGAGTTGCTAGAGGAGGCCAAGAAGCGCGACCATCGCAAGCTGGGGCGCGATCTGGAAATCTTCATCTTTGATGACGAAGTGGGTCCGGGGCTGCCGTTGTGGCTGCCCAACGGTGCTATCCTCATTGAGGAACTGGAGAAGCTGGCGAAAGAGGTGGAACGCGAGGCGGGGTACGTGCGCGTCCGCACGCCGCACCTGACCAAAGAGGACCTTTTCATCCGTAGCGGCCACCTGCCCTACTATGCGGGGAGCATGTACCCACCGATGGTGCTGGAAGGTGTGCGTTATTACGTCAAGCCGATGAACTGTCCCATGCATCATAAAATCTTCGCCAGCAAGCCACGTAGCTACCGCGACCTGCCGCTGCGGCTGGCCGAATACGGCACTTGCTACCGTTACGAGAAAAGCGGTGAACTCTTTGGGTTGATGCGCGTGCGCTCCATGCAGATGAACGATGCCCACATCTACTGCGCCGAGTCGCAGTTTGAGCAGGAGTTCATGGCTGTTGTCGGCCTGTACCTACGGTATTTTGAAATCTTCGGGATTGACCGCTACGTAATGCGCCTCAGCACCCACCATAAGAAAGGGCTGGGTAAAAAATACGTGGACAACGAGCGGCTGTGGCTGAAAACCGAAGAGATGGTGCGTCAGGCCATGCGCAACGGGGGCGTGCCTTTCGTGGAGGTGCCGGATGAGGCTGCTTTCTACGGCCCCAAGATTGACGTGCAAATCTGGAGCGCCACAGGCCGCGAGTTCACGTTGGCCACCAATCAGGTGGATTTCGCACAACCGGCGCGCTTTGAACTGAAGTTCGTCAACAGCGAGGGCGTGGAGGAAACACCGCTGTGCATCCACCGTGCCCCGTTGAGCACGCATGAGCGCATGATCGGCTTCTTGATTGAGCACTACGCCGGTAACTTCCCGGTGTGGCTGGCGCCCGAACAGGTGCGCATTATCCCCATTACCGATGCTCACCACGAATACGCACTCAGTATTGAGCGGCGGCTATTTGATAGAGGAGTGCGGGCAAGGGCCGACCTAGGGTCGGAGCGTATGAATGCCAAGATTCGGGCGGCGCAGCTGATGAAAGTGCCCTACATGCTGGTGGTGGGCGATCAGGAAGTCAGCGCCGGAACGGTCGCGCTGCGCAAGCGCGACGGGTCACGTCAGGACAACATGCCGCTTGAGGAATTCGTGGCGCTGGTTGAGCAGCGTATTGCCGCGCGCTCTCGCGATCTATAAATCTATCGGCAGCAGGGGCGGCACACTCAAAAAGATGGGCCGCCCCTGCCAAGCGGACTACCTCTGCCGCACACGGCAGCTCAGACAGCTCGGTTTTCCACAGAGCATAAAGTTCGGGTTGTCGCGGATGCGTCGCTCCACGTAGGCCAGCATAGGCCGAAGCGGGATCAGCTCACAGTGTGCCAATCCAATCTGATGCATCTTGGCCAGCGAGGCGATCTCGCGCCACACCGCGTTGAACCCTTCCGAGCAGCCGGGGATGTTGGGCAGCTCCTCTATGTCGTCGAGCGTCAATGCCCAGCGCACAAATGTCTTACGGCCGGCACGCTGCTCGGCGAGGTGCAGCGAGAAGTTGTGCCGCTGATCCACGCCTATCAGCAACACCGCACCGTCATGCGCTTCCAGCCAAGCGATCGGCCCCAATGGGTTGGTGCGCGTCTGAGAAGCCAACACCTCGCGGGCATGTGGCCCCTGCGCCACAAACGAAAGGATAGGATGGACGCTGCGCAGCGTGTGAGCATCGCGACGCAGGGCCTCCGCTACCGAGCCGCAATCGGGATGAACTGGTAGGTCGGGGCGGAAGATTTCGGCGCGAGCGTTGGTCTCATCGCCCGTGCCATATTGGATGGCGTTATCCGGTGGACCGGTCTGGGGAATAACTTGTGTCTGAAAGGTGAAGGCAGGCATCACCACTGTGCCAGCTGCTGCCAAAATGGCTTCCACGACGGCCTGCGGGCCGCCCTGCACCGCCCCAAGCGAAGTCATGTTGACATGAGCGATGAGGTCTGTGCGCTTGTTAACGCCCAGACCCTCTTCCAACCCTTTCTGGATGTCGCGTGCGCTCAGCGCCTCGGCCATTGGAGATTGCCCCTAGCGTCCTTTCCATTGGGCAGGCCGTTTTTTGATGAAGGCGTCCATCCCCTCCTTCTGATCCTCAGTGCTGAACAGGAAGTAGAAGTTGCGGCGCTCAAAGGCCAACCCCTCACTGAGGCTCATCTCAAAGGACTTGTTGACGGATTCCTTGGCCAGCCGCACAGCCAGCGGTGCGCGCGCTGCGATAGCGTTGGCCAGCTTCAGCGCTTCTTCTAGGTAGGTTTCTACGGGATAGACGCGGTTCACCAACCCATACTGGAGTGCTTCCTGCGCCGTCAGGCGGCGGTCGTTGAGGATGATCTCCATGGCTAGCGCCTTCCCTACGGCACGCACCAAACGCTGTGTGCCCCCTGCGCCCGGAATCACCCCCAGATTGATCTCCGGCTGGCCGAAAATCGCCGTTTCACTGGCGACAATCATGTCGCAGCTCATCGCTAGTTCACAGCCGCCGCCCAGTGCAAAGCCCGATACAGCGGCGATCACCGGCTTTTTCACCGCCATGACGCTGTCAAACCAGCGGATAGCGTCTACCGTCAGCATATCCACAGATGAGGCCGAGGCCATCTCGCGGATATCGGCGCCGGCGGCAAAGGCGCGGTCGTTGCCGGTGATCACAATAGCGCCGATCGCACTGTCAGCGTCGAAGGCAGCCAGCGCAGCAGCCAGTTCGCGCAGCAGCGCCGCATTCAGCGCGTTAAGCGCTTGCGGGCGGTTGAGTCGGATGAGACCGGCGTGATCGTGCACTTCTGTTAGGATGTTCTCGTAAGGCATATGCACTCCTCACAACGTGGATGGCTCAATCTGCGCTGATAGCCGCAGCTTCGGCACCCACTACATGGGCCTCGCCGTGCCGCACAAAGGCCATACACAGGATGGCCAGCACAAAGAAGGCGGGCGTTAGCAGGAAGATGGCGCTGTAGTTGCGTCCGGTGAGGTCGATCAGCACGCCGCTGAGCGTTGGGCCGCTACTGGAGGCA
>DAOTYL010000224.1:0-14401 GCA_034434955.1 Anaerolineae bacterium
TATATGGAGACGAGGGATTCCTGTATGTGGCAGGTGATATCTACCACGTGCCGTTTGCGCCGGGCTTGTTTGATACGGCGCTCATGGTGCGCGTGCTTCACCACATACAGGATGTTCCCACTGCTCTGCATGCCATACGCACTATCCTGCGGCAGGGTGGGGTATTCATATTGGAGTTTGCCAACAAGCGCAACCTGAAGGCCATCGGGCGCTGGTTGCTGGGCCGCCAGCGATGGAATCCCTTTGACCGTGCGCCGGTGGAATTCGCAGAGCTCCACTTTGATTTTCATCCCCGTTACGTGCGTGAGGCGTTGCAAGCGGCGCACTTTGAGCCGGGGCAGATGCTGACTGTCTCACATTTTCGGCTGGCGCTGCTGAAGCGCATCTTGCCGACTCGCCTACTGGTCGCCTTAGATGCGCTGGCCCAGTGGACAGGCAATTGGTGGCAGCTCACGCCCAGCGTCTTTGTGCGCAACACAGCGGTAGGCGATGTCCCTCCTGCGGTGGAAGAAGGCGCCTTCTGGCGCTGCCCGGCCTGCCGGTCGCTCGATCTTATGGAGGCGAACCACGTGCTGACCTGCCACAACTGCGGTATGCGCTGGGCAAAGGTTGAGGGCGTCTACGATTTCAAAACCCCCTTGTGAGCGAAGAGTACAATCGCGAAAGACGTGGGGAAATAAGCGGCGAATCAAAAGGCAGCCCCTGAATAGGCTGCCTCTCACTTTGCCAGCGGTTGAGGCTGGACCTTAGCTCACAGCTTCTGCAATCATGCCCTCGAGGATACGCTCCAACGCCATCGTGTGGCTGCAGACACCTCGCGTCTTGAAAAAGTCACAATCGCATTGCCACGTGCCCCGCTCATATTGGACGGTATGCAGGTTGTTGTCACCCTCTAAAATCACCCTAAACTGCTCAAAGTGAACGCGGTTGCGCTCCTCGGCATAGCGTTTGGCCTTCTCAATCTTCCCGATCATTCCATAATCCATTCTGGCCTCCTTTCGTTGCTTAATTGAGCCGGTGTGCGGGCGCTTAATTATAAAAACGCACGCAAGAATCCCTGCGTGCGCTTACGCCTGTGTGATGTATAGCCGAATATGCACTAGCCCCCTCATATGGCCCCAGTATAGGATAGAAGCCTCGTCTGTGTCAATCGCCTTATGCACCGTTTGGCATACGATTGTCTTGCGATCGTCCCTTCAGCGATGAACAGAATAGACAGAATAGACGGAGTATACAGAAAACAAGCGGGGTTGGTGACTGTAGGCTTCACACACTCTCTCCCTCTCAAGGCCGGCTCTCTGGCGTGTCTCTAGCGATTGTCGGAAACATGTTGAAAGTTTGTCGAAAACCATCCCTGTTTTGTTGAAAGTCGGGGCTGTGATGTTGAAAGTTTTCGACATTTAGTCCCGACTTTCGACAAAGTTTCAACATCCCATGTTGAAAACACACCCCTTACAGAGAGCCTTCTCCCCGCATGAAACGAGGAGATAGGCCCCCCGCTTTGAACATTTCAACACATCCTACTACGACTAATATATAGATTCAGATAGAGGGAGAGCAATCGATGCCCGCATGCTGCAGCTTGTTCTGGTCTTCTGCCCTCTGTTGTTTCTCTCAATCCTTCGGTACGTAGGGGATTGTGAATGTGATGGAAACAACATTGTTGTCCTCGTAAAGCTCCGGCACCTCATTGTTGACATCTACGCGCACATAGGCTGTGTAGGTGGTGGTCTCTTGGCAGGGGAAGCGGATTTCTTTGTTACGAAAGTAGAGCGGCAGATCGCCCCATTGGAGTTCTTCGACGAATTCCCTTCCCTCATCGGTCGGTAGCCCCGCCGACCACTCTACGGTAAAGCGATAGGCCGGAGCGCTACCCCAATTGATCACGCCGATCTGCATCAGCATAGCCTCGCCGCAGGTCACGCCGTCGTTGACGATCTCCAGAATCGGCTCCAGTTCAGCCACCGGAGCGCTCACGTCCTGAATGCCGATGTACCCTCCTACCGATGGTGTTGAGGAGCCGCGCGGGCCTGTTGCTCCGCTGCCTGTTGATGCAGCGGGCTGGGCGGTTACAGGCGTGGGAGATAGGGCTAAGCGTGGTGGGAAAGTGGGATAGGGCGTGTTGGTCGGTATATGGCGCGCGGTGGGGAAAGGGGTGTAGGTGGGCAGCGGTGTAGAGGTAGGCGGCGCTGTTGCAGAGAGCAGCGATGGAGGCAAGGTGGACAAGGGTGTCAGCCGTGTGGAGGCACGGCTTGGCAAGGTGCAGCTAACCATAGTCAGTAGTGCGATGATCAGAAAAGCGCAACGGAGTGGTCTGTACATAGGGCTTCAACCGAACAGCGCAATGATGTTTGTATAGGAGGCAGATGCCGGAGGTGAGTATACCATCAAATATCTGCACTAGGTTGCAGGCAAGCGCAATATCATGTCAGGTCGTAGTGTTGCCTCATAAAGAGGGCGGGGCTATAATAGTTAGCGTAGGGCGACGTAGCTCAATGGTAGAGCAGCGGACTCATAAGCCGTTGGTTGCTGGTTCGAATCCAGCCGTCGCCACTAGAGGAGAGCGGCCCTGAGAGGCCGTTTTTTTTGGTTTCTGGCACGATCCGCGACGTGGCATTTCGCACGGCTCTTTGATACGCCTCTCCATCGGTGCTATAATCGCGTCAACGAACAAACGGCTATAGGGTGTTGCGCCGAGGGCATTTCGGTTCAACACTTCACTCTGGGGGAATATGATGTTTGGGCGCAGCATAGGCATTCCCGAGCTCTTGATCATCCTCGCTATCGTCCTGCTGATTTTCGGCGTGGGGCGTGTTGGCAGGGTGGGCAGGGAGCTAGGGACAGCCATCCGCGAGTTCCGCAAAGGCTTGAGCGAGGCCAAGTCGGAAGACGAGGCCGATGATGAGAAGGGATCGGTCACAGGCTGATCTCTGTTTGCCACAGCCGAGATAATGATGTTGGCGTCCTGCTATGATGGTAGGACGCTTATCCTTCTTACACCCATCTCCTCCCATGCTTATTATTGACGCACACGAGGACATCGCCTGGAATATGCTCACTTTTGGCCGAGACTATACGCGCAGTGCGTTATGGGTTCGGCAATGTGAGGCAGGCACTGATATTCCCCTCCGTAACGGCAATACCTTGCTTGGCAAAGCCGAGTGGCTGATGGGTCATGTGGGTCTCATCTTCGCTACGCTGTTCGTCGCCCCGTTGCGTCGCCGAGTAGGTGCATGGGATACCCAATGCTATGCTGACCCTCACCAGGCCTACGAATTGGCAAGTGCTCAGCTTGATGCTTATCATCGGCTGGTTGATGAGCACCAGCAGTTCTGTCTTGTTAGCACGCAGGATGACCTCACACAGGTGCTGGCCACTTGGGAGCCTGACCAGCCGTTGGAGGCACGGCGTATTGGTCTGATCCCATTGATGGAAGGAGCCGATGCCGTTCTAGAGCCTGAACAGGCCGAGGAGTGGTTTGAGCGCGGTGTGCGCATCATCGGGTTGGCGTGGGAGAGCACACGCTACGCAGGAGGAACGCACGAACCTGGCCCCCTGACTAGCGATGGGATGCACCTGCTGGATGTCATGGCTGATCTGGGTATGATCCTCGATCTCAGCCACATGGCCGAGGAGGCCTACTTTCAAGCCCTTGAGCATTACGAGGGGGCGATCATCGCCAGCCACTCCAATCCGCGTCGCTTTTGTCCCACCCCTCGCGGCCTTTCGGATGAGATGGTGCAGGCGCTCGCAGAGCGGGATGGCGTGATCGGTGTGGTGCCTTACAATGCGTTTCTCAAACCCGGCTGGCGCAAGGGCGATGCCAAAGAAGCCGTAACACTCGCCGATGTAGTAGCGGCCATCGACCATATTTGTCAGGTGACGGGTAGCGAGCGCCACGTTGGGCTGGGCACTGATTTTGATGGCGGCTTCGGAGCCGAGCACGTCCCTGCCGAGGTGGATACCATCGCCGACCTGCTGAAGCTTGAAGAGGCACTGGCCATGCGCGGGTATGCTCCCCATCACATCGCCGCGATCTTCTCCGGCAACTGGTTGCGCATCTTGCAATCTGCGCTCCCTGCGTGACGGCACTATGCATGCCGTAGTAGAATAGCAAGTAGCCGCTCGTGGGAGGATGGTCAAACAGGGACGATGAGCCGTCTAGCGCAATTGGGCGTGTTCTGTGTTGTGCTAGGGGGCGTGGTGCTGTTTTTGGGGTTGTTCCCTGCGGCTGTGGACGCTGACAGCACACCGGGGATCGGCATCGCGCAGATTTTGGCCGCATTGGGCGGCCTCTCGCTGATCGTGCTGGGCGCCTATGTCGTAGTCCACGCGCTGTTTCATCGAGGCCGTCCCCGCACGCTTTTGGGGGACATTGCTATCCGCCTAGGGTTGACGGGCATGGTGCTTTCTGCAGCCGCAACGCTGGCCGATGCGCTGGGGTTTGGCTCCCATACGGGGAGCACAGGACCAATGTTCGGTTGGTTGCAGGCTGTCGGAATGCTTTTCGGTTTTGGCGTAGCAGCGTTGGGGGTGCTGATCTATGGCATGGCGCGCCCTTCCTAAGGGATAACGCCATGTGGTCTTCAGCCGGAATCCGCCTAGGGCGGGTAGGGGGTATTGCGGTTGATATTCACCCTACCTTTGCGTTAGTGCTCGGCTGGGCTGCCTGGCAAGGGTGGGTGCACTACCGTAGTCTGGCTGGTGCAGGCTACAGTGTGCTGTCCATCGGCTTGCTGTTCACCTGTGTGCTCTTACATGAACTGGGGCACGCTCTGCAGGCCCGTGCGGTGAACCTGCCCGTGCGCAACCTTATCCTGCTGCCCATCGGGGGGCTGGTGCAGCTTGAGTCCAACCCCTCGCTCCCCTGGCACGAGGTAATGGTGGCGCTGACCGGGCCTATGGTCAATCTGGTGTTGGCGTTGGTTTTTGGCCTGTTTGCTTATCTCCTCCAGCCCTTTTCGCCACGCGGTTGGGGGGATTATGTGCTCTTTCGCGCCACTCCCGGATTCCACTCGCTGCTACTCTACCTATTGTGGGCGAACCTGCTCCTCTTCTTCTTTAACATGCTGCCCGCTTTTCCGATGGACGGAGGACGTGTGGTGCGTGGGGCGCTGGCGGTGCTCACGGATTACGAGACGGCGACCCGTGTGATGGCTTGGCTGGGTGGGATCGTGGCCGCCTTGCTGGTCTTTCTAGGTGTGGTGGGCTGGCCACCTGCTCACATTGATGCCAATCCCTTGCTTGTTGTGGTAGCCATCGCGGTGGCCATTGGCGCTCGCCAAGAGGTACTTTACGTTCGCCGCCAACGTGCTCTCGTGCGCCTTGAGGTGGGTGACGTGATCCATCCACCTGCGGAAGTGCTGGCCCCCTGGGATCCGGTGACGCACACGCTCGCGCGGCAGCTCAGAGGCGATCGGGCCTTGCCCGTGCTTGTGGGGAGCCGTCTGGTGGGCCTTGTGGCCGGATCAGATGTGCGTCGGCTTCTCCACACCCATACCGAACCGCTGACGGTGGCGCACGCCATGCGTGCCGATTTTCCTGTGCTTCAACCGCGCGATACACTGTGGGTAGCCTTGCAGGAGATGACAACGGCGCAGATGACGGTTCTCCCCGTCGTTCAGGAGGGCGTGTTTGCTGGTGTGATCAGTATGCAGGATATTCAAAACGCGTGGCGGTACTCGGCGCGTCGCCGCACCAACACGACGTTTGCATCAGGAGATGTGCTCGAATGACAAAATCCACCGTTCTTCAGAGAGGGGCAGGCGCAGCGACTATCCCCGGGCCGCGTGCAAGGGCCATCATCGCCCGTGATAGGAAAGTGCTCTCTCCATCATTGCCACGTTCATACCCTCTGGTGATCGATCACGGGCAAGGCGCGGAAGTCTGGGATGTTGATGGCAACCGCTATATTGACTTCATGACGGGTATTGCCGTCACCTCCACAGGACACAGCCATCCGGAGGTCGTGCGTGCCATCAAGGAGCAGGCCGAGAAGTTCCTGCACATCTGTCTGGCCGACTTCCATTATGAGGTCGCTGTTGAGCTGGCCGAGAAACTGAATGAGATCGCCCCTTTTGAAGAGGATGCGCAAGTATTTTTCTCCAATTCGGGTGCTGAGGCCATTGAGACGGCGATTAAGCTAGCCCGTTATACCACTAAACGCCAGCATTTCATCTCTTTTCACGGTGCGTTTCATGGCCGCACCATTGGCGCACTCTCGCTGACGGCCAGCAAGTATAAGCAGCGGCAGGGATTCTCCCCCCTGATGCCAGGGGTGGTGCATGTCCCCTACCCCAATGCCTATCGCCCCACCCTGCGCGATGTCTGCTGCGACGATTATGGCGAGGCAGTCGTCCATTACATTGAAGACACGGTGTTCCACAACTTTGTGCCGGCCGAGGAAGTAGCCGCTGTCTTCGTCGAACCCATTCTGGGAGAAGGCGGCTATATTGTCCCCACGCCCGGCTTCTTCCCTGCCCTGCGTGACCTATGCGACCGCTATGGTATTCTGCTGGTCGCCGACGAGGTACAAAGCGGCATCGGGCGCACCGGCAAATGGTGGGCGATTGAGCATTTCGGCGTGGAGCCGGATATTGTCACCAGTGCAAAGGGTATCGCCAGCGGTATGCCGTTGGGAGCCGTTATTGCCCGCAAGCGCCTGATGACCTGGCCGCCCGGCGCGCATGGTAGCACTTTCGGTGGCAATCCGGTCTCTTGTGCGGCGGCGCTGGCAACCCTGCGCCTCATTGAGAACGGCATGATGCAGAACGCCGCCGAAATGGGGCGCTACTTGCTGGGGCAGCTCAAGCAGTTTGAGGCGCGGCATCCCCTTATCGGCGAGGTGCGCGGCATTGGACTGATGATCGGCGTGGAGATCGTCAAGGATCGGGAGGCGCGCACGCCAGCACCTAAACTGCGCGATAAGATCGTCGACTTGGCTTTTGAGAACGGCTTGCTGCTGCTCGGCGCGGGCGAGAGTGCCATCCGCCTGATGCCCCCTTTGATGATCGGCCGCGAGCTGATAGACGAGGCACTGGCTATCCTTGATCACACGCTGACGGTGGTTGAAGCGACCCTCTAGCAGTTCCCTCGGTCTCGGCTCGCTAGAAATGTGTAAGAAAAGCCGCAATTTGGGCGCGGCTTTTCTTATTTGGCAAACATCCGTGCTAAAATCACCGTGATGATTGACCTTCTGATCCGACAGTGGGATTACCTGCTTGATGTCTCCCGTGCGCTCACCTCGCAGTTGAGCCTGAACGAGGTGTTGCGTCGCATTCTGCGTTCTGCTACCGAGATGCTGGGCGGTCAGGCGGGGTTAATCGCGCTGACCGATGGCGAGAACTTCGCCGTGCGGGCCAGTTACGGTATTCCTCCGGCAGTGCTGCATTTCTTTGCGCCGCTGCTTTCGGATATCCCGCGTGGCGATCCGGAAAGCTTCGCCATCCCTGAGCTGGATCACAAAGTGCGGCTGGTGGCGCAGGCTTCCAACCTGGGATGGACGCAGGCGGTCGCACTGCCTATGGTGATTGGCCGCGAACTGGTCGGTGTGGTGTACATTTTCCGCTCGCACGGGGGGCGTTTTACGCCTAATGACGTGCGCCTTCTGCAAAACTTCGCGGATCAAGCTGCCATTGCCGTTCACAACGCCCGCCTTTACGAGCAGGTGCTGACCGAGAAGCAGCGCCTAGATGCTTTCTTGCGCCACAGTGCAGATGGGATCGCTATCCTGACGCCCGCCTTAAAGATCGAGATCATCAATCTGGCGCTGGCCCGCATGACGGGTTGGCGGGTGGAGGACGCTCAAGGGGCGCACCACGATGAGGTGATCCAATGGGCGCGGCGCGAACCCGGCATGGACCTCAGCGCAGCGGTGGCAGGGGGCTGGCCGACCAACGAGTACAGTGTGCTGTACGTGGAGGGTGACCTGCGTCATGTGAGCGGTTCAACGCTCAGCGTGGGCATCACCTATGCACCGCTTTTCGATGGGATGGGGCATCTGCGCAACATCATCGTCAACGTGCGTGACATCACCAAGTTCCGTGAGGCGGAGGAGGCCAAAACCACTTTTATCTCCATGATCTCGCACGAATTAAAAACCCCTGTCTCGCTGATCAAAGGCTACGCCACCACTCTCAGCCGCGAGGATGTGGAGTGGGATCGTGCCACGCTGCTCAACGGCTTGAAGGTCATTGAAGAAGAAGCCGATAAGCTGAACATGCTGATCGAGAACTTGCTTGACGCCACGCGGCTCCAGCTGGGGACATTTAAATTAAACTTCGGCGATGTGGCCCTTGATCGTGTCGCTGAGCGGCTTGTAGAGAAGTTCCGCACACAAGTGACCATCCATACCATTGAGACGGATTTCCCGCCCGATTTTCCCACCGTTCAGGGCGATGAGCAGCGGCTAGAGCAGGTGCTCTCTAACTTGCTCAGCAATGCTATTAAGTACTCTCCCAACGGGGGAAGGATACAGATTAAGGGGCAGGTGAGTGAAGACAGTGTGCAGATCTCGGTCAGCGACGAGGGGATCGGTCTCTCGCCTGAGCAAAAGGAGCTGATCTTCGAACGTTTCTACCGCGTGGACAACGCTCTAACCCGCGAGACGCAAGGCGTTGGGCTGGGGCTGTACATCGTGCGCTCCATTGTCGAGGCGCACGGCGGGCGTATCTGGGTAGAAAGCGAGCCAGGCAAGGGGACAACCTTCACTTTTTCTCTGCCCCTGTCGCGGGTATGAGTCGCATGTTACAATTGCGTCTCCCGTGCCGAAAAAGCACCGATATTCGCACGTCATCCGGCTTCAGGGTGATGGTAGGCCTGTAGAGAGGTTCCAATGGTACGACCCACAGCAACGACAATCAACTGCCCCCAATGCGGGCGACCTTTTAACGCTTTTATTGAGCAGATACTGGACGTGTCGATCGATCCAACCGTCAAGGAGCGCTTGCTCGCCGGCCGCATCAACCTGATTACCTGCCCGCATTGCGGCTATCGTGGCGCAGTGCGGGTACCGCTTTTCTATCACGACCCTGCCAAGCAACTGGCACTGGTCTATATCCCTATGGAATTGAACCTCCAGCAGACCGAGCGTGAACGGATGATTGGCAGTATGACCAATGCGGTCATGCGCACCATGCCGGAGGATGCTCCAAAAGGTTATCTCCTTCAACCCGGCACGCCGCTCACCATGCAGGGGTTGATTGAGCAAATTCTTGAAGCGGATGGTATCACGCCGGAGATGCTCAACGCCGAACGGCGCAAGGTTGAGCTGGTGAACCTGCTGGCTAACGCAGGGGAAGAGGAGCGTCAGCGCCTTTTGGAGGAGAACCGCGACATCCTAGACCTTGGTTTCCTGGAGCTGCTGGAATCAGCTGCGCAGGCTGCCAGTCAGCAGGGCGATCAGCGGGCAGCATTGCGCTTGCTCAACACCCGCAGCTATCTCATGGAGACCACTGAAGCAGGTCGCGAGCTAAAAGCCCGGCAGGAGGCATTGGTTGAGGCGAGCGAGGAGCTCAAGGCTCTCGGTCAGACCATCACCCGCGAGAAGTTCGTAGACCTGCTGGTAAAATCTGCCGATAATCCGTTCAAGATAGATGCCTTTGCCACGCTGGGGCAGGCACTACTGGACTACTCAACATTTCAGGTGCTCTCCGAGCGCATTGACAGGGCAGAGAGCGAAGAGCAACGGCAGCAACTGATTCAGGTGCGCGAACGCCTGTTGGCTATCGCTGCCGAATACGAGAGGCAGGCGCGGGCTGTAATCGAGCGGGCAGTGGATACCCTGCGCATGTTGCTTCAGGCCGGCGATGTGCGGACGGCTATTCGCAACAACCTTGACCGCATCGATGAGACCTTCTTGCAGGTGCTACAGGCCAATCTAGAGGAAGCGCGGCGCACAGGCAATGTGCAAGTATCCAGCCGCTTGAAGCAGATCCGGGATGAAGTGCTGGCGCTGATCCAAGCCTCCGCCCCGCCGGAGATCCGCCTGATCAACGAACTACTCGCGGCGGAGGACGATGCGGCCTCGCTGGAAGTGCTGCGGGCACATCGCGATCAGATCAACGATCAGTTCCTCCAAATCATGGATGGTTTGGCGGAACAGCTCCGCAGCGTGGGCAATGAGCCGGCTGCTCAACGCCTGGGCGTGATCTATGCTGAGGCTGAAAAGATGTTGGCTAAGAGCTGAAGTGAACGCCTTCGGAAAAGCACGGGGCTGTCCAATCTGAAGGACGGCCCCGCTTTGATTCAGGGGGAAGCCGTCAGTGCTGCATGCAGCACCTCACCGCCGATCTGTGCTGCCAGAGCGGCGTTGTCACTACCCTCGATCAGGACGGCAGTGGCGACCGCTTCCTCACTGTTGCGGCGGACAAAACCGATGAACCACGCGTTATATGTCTGCTGGGGGCCGGCGAGTGCCAATCCGCTGTGGCCGTAGACATCGACTCCCTCTATCGCTGCTGCTTGGGCAGCACCTTCGCGCACGGCAAAGCTCATCATCTCAGCAATGGCATCGGCGCTGTCTCTGCTGATCGTGCCGCGTGGGTATCCTGCTGGCGCCACTGGTTGCCAAGTGCCGTTGGGGGGACGCACAGCCTGCACCAACCGTAGGGCTGGCATCCGACCGTGATCGGCGAAAGCCGCTGCAACAAGGGCCATCTGTAGTGGAGAGACCGTTAAGTTCCCCTGGCCCACCGCCGTAAGGAGCAGGTCGCTTTGGGCGGGCGGCTGGTTCAGGTCGGCAGCACTGGTGGGTAGTACAAACGGCGGCGTTTCTAGGAGGCCGAAATCGGCCAGGACTGCGTCCAGCCGTGCGGCTCCCACACGTCGGGCGATCTCTTGAAAGGGGGCTGGGCAAGCGGCTGCGTAGACGCCTTGCAAGTCGTTGCCTTCCACCGCTCCTGCGCAGCGGAGAAGTCCACTGTCCACATCTACGCTCAGCATGCCCATCCATATCTCGCCCCGATCAACAACGTGCAGGTCAAGTGCCGCTCCCAGGATCACGCTTTGCAAGATCGTGCCGGGCTGGTAAAGCCCCTGCGTAGCACGGTTAATGAGCGGGGCACGGGGATCGGCCCTTAAGTTTTCCCAGTTCTCATCCAAAAAATTAGCGTCAAAGGTGGGACGGCTGCTCAGTGCCAGCACTTCACCTTGCGGCACAGTGAGCACAACTACCGCTCCGGCGTGGTCGCCCAGTGCCCGATCGGCGGCCTGCTGAACGGCCAGATCGATCGTCAAACGCACATCCCCGCCGCTTTGAGGGCGGTGAAGCAGGGAGAGCAGCAACGCATCCAGCGTGCCGGGAGATGGCTCGCCGCGCAGCAGCGAATCATAAGCAGCCTCAATGCCGCTCACGCCATAGCGCAGGCTGGAGTAGCCAACAGTGGCCGCAGCGTCAGGATAGGGATAGTGGCGACTGACGAAGCCCGTTTCAGGGTCAATATGGCTCTCGGCCAGCGGAGTTCCGTGACGATCAAGAATCTGACCACGCCGAATGCGCCGCTCGGCCAGGATACGGCGGGGATTGTCGGCGCGGGCGAGCAGTTCGTCGCCCCGAACGATACCCCAGTATCCCAGCACCAGCGCCGCGATGGCGAAGGCTGCTAACAGTCCTTGACTAAGGCGACGCAGCGCGGCGGTCATGGCAAGAGGTCCGTCCTCTCGGTCAGGCGGTCCGGCGTACTGCCGCTTATCCGAGGGTACGTCTCGCCGTCGGAGATGCGCAGCAGCAAGCCAACCATCACAAAGCTCGTCAGCAGCGAACTGCCCCCGTAACTGACAAAAGGCAGTGTGACGCCCGTCAAAGGCAGCAGCTTAAGCACACCGACGGTGATGAGTAGCGACTGCATCCCCAGCGAGACACCAACGCCGGCGGCCAGCAGCGAGCGAAAAGGGTGCTGAACGCTAACGGCGGCGATACGTAACGCGCGTGCTGTCAGCAGGGCCAAGCACGCCAGCACACCGAGCCCGCCAAATAGCCCCCATTCCTCGGCGATGGCGGCGAGCACAAAGTCCGAGTGTACCACCGGCACGAAGGTCGGCGAGCCTTGTCCTACGCCCTGCCCCAGCAAGCCCCCTGCAGCGATGGCCAGCAGTGATTGGACGATCTGAAAAGCGCGGCTATCGGCCTCCGGCCAGGGGTTCCACCATGTATCTACCCGCAGGCGTACCACGTCGAAAAGCCAGTAGCCTGCGATGCCGGCCAGCCCCATCAGGATCAGCCCGGCTAAAAGGTAGCCTGCTTGTCCTGTGGAGACATACAACATGGCGAGGAAGATGAGAAAGAAGAGCGAAGCAGCGCCCAGATCGCGCTGCCAGACAAGTAGCACCATGCAGAAGCCCCACATCAGCAGCATAGGGGCTAGATAGGGCAACGCTGGCAGGTTCCAGCGCCCTACCCGAAATGGGCTGGTCGTGAGCATCTCCCGCTTCTCGGCTAAGTAGCTTGCCAGAAAGACGATCAGCAGCAGCTTGAGGATCTCGGAAGGCTGGAAGAAGATCGGCCGGAAGCCCAGCCACAGGCGCGGGGCGTTCTCTGCTCCAGATGGGTTGACGCCGAAGACCAGCGTGGCGGCCAGTAGCATCAGCCCAGCGATGAGCCACGTATACCGGTAACGACGCAAGGGGCGCAGATCGGGCGGTAGCAAGGCGGTGAGCAAAGTCGCCAGTGAAGCGACAACCAGCCATATGGCCTGACGCAGGGCAAAAGGTGGCGCAAGACGCGCCACGAGAGTCACTCCCCAGCCGGCCATCAGCATGACCAACGGTAGGACGATCGGGTCACGGCGGGGCAATAGCCGCCCAAGAGCAATGTGAAGTCCCACCGTGCACAAGGCCCATACGCCTGGCAGGCCCATTTCTACCCACCGGCGCTGTTGTGCCAGCACCAGTGTCACGTGGTTCAGTACGACAAAAAGCGCCGCCAACACGAGCAGCATCCGCTCGCGCCTGGTGACGTGCTGCGGCCGTAGATCGCGCTCATCCAGTAAGGAGGTGCGAACCATACGCGGGTCGCTACTTAGGCTTGAAGTACTTGCCGACGATCGGCTTGAGGTGTTGAAGGGTCTCAGGAGGTATCTTGCGCTCGTCGGTGATGAAGGCCGATGCCAGTGCATCCTTGCAAATGCACCGCCGCTCCATAGTCGCCAGCCGAGCGACGGCTTTCTCAATGGCCTGCTGGGCGAGCGTCAGGTTAGCCTGTAGCGTGCGCACCACCATCTCGACCGTCACCGGCCCCTCGGCCTCATGCCATACATCATAATCGGTCACGTGTGCCATCACAGCGTAACATATCTCAGCTTCACGGGCCAGGAAAGCCTCAGGGGCTGTTGTCATGCCAATAACGGACATGCCCCATGCGCGGTATACGTTGCTCTCGGCTTTGGTGCTGAAGCGCGGCCCCTCAATGGTGATAAATGCCCCCCCATCATGTACGATCCCGCCTGCCTCGCGCACGCAGTCGCCGATCACCGTGCTCAAGTCGGGACAGAACGGCTCAGCCACGCCGATATGAGCCACCAACCCCTCTCCGAAGAAGGTACGCCCTCGTCGCTCCTTGGTATAGTCAAAGAGCTGATGGGGTATCACAATATGCCCTGGGGCGTAGTCCTCGCGTAGCGAACCACACGCGCTCACCGCAATAATGCGCTCAACCCCCAGCATCTTGAGCGCGTAGATGTTGGCGCGGTAGGGCACTTCGGTGGGCAGCAGGACATGCCCCCGCCCATGACGGGGCAGAAAAGCCACCCGCACGCCGTTCAGTATACCCACAATAATGGCATCCGATGGCCGCCCGAAGGGCGTTTCTACCTCTCGCTCCTCGACATCGGTTAATTGTGGCATGTTATACAGCCCTGAGCCGCCGATCACGGCGATAGCGATTTTCTCCTCACCCATCTTGTGCTCCTTGCTGTTTGTTGACTGAAAGGGCTACGCGGCCTCAAAGCGTAGGCTGATGCGGCCTATGCTGATCACATCTCCTGACGTCAGCACTACTGGCTCGGTGACAGGCGTCCCGTTCAGCAGAGTGCCGTTGCGGCTCTGCCGGTCTTCCAGCCACCACTGGCCCCGCCGCAGGACGATCAAAGCGTGCTCGGTGCTGGCGAAGGCTTCGGGCAAAACGATGTTGTTGGTCGGCCCACGCCCTAGCGTCGTCACCGGTTGAAGGGCGTATTCCCGGCCAACCTCAAGCGGTCGATCGCCACATTCGATCACAACCAGCTTAGCTGCCACACGCGGCCCCGCCCCGATCTGCTCGCTGACGGCGCGGATGTCCTGCCAGATAAGCACAAATAGCGCGGCAAGGAAAGCGTAGAGGGCAATCACGATGGCAATGCGCAGTATCAGCAAGGCCACATCCAGGGACATGACAGCCTCGTCCGGGTTAGCGCTCAAGAGATGGGTA
>DAOTYL010000225.1:0-2072 GCA_034434955.1 Anaerolineae bacterium
ATCACGGCGGAATGGAAGGGGTATCAGATCAACCTGATCGATACGCCCGGCCATATTGATTTCACCGCCGAGGTGCAGCGCAGCCTGCGCGTGCTGGATGGCGGGATTGTGGTCTTCGACGGCGTGGCGGGTGTCGAGCCGCAGTCGGAGACGGTGTGGCGGCAAGCCGATCGCTACGGCGTGCCGCGCATCTGCTTCATCAATAAGATGGACCGCAGTGGGGCGGATTTTAGGCGTGCGGTGGAGATGATCCGCCGCCGTCTGGGCGCCAACCCTATCGCCGTGCAGATCCCCTGGGGGCAAGAGAGCCAGTTCAAGGGGGTGATCGATCTGCTGGAGATGAAGGCCATCACGTGGGCGGACGAACTGGGCGCCCAGCCGGTGGAGATGCCTATCCCCGACGAATATGTGGAGCAGGCCGAGGAGGCGCGGCACGCCATTTTGGAGCAGATCATCGAGACCGATGATGTGCTGATGGAGAAGTATCTGGCCGAGGAAGCCGTCACGGTGGAGGAGCTGAAGGGGGCGCTGCGCCGAGCGACGTTGGCGGGACGTGCCCAACCGGTGCTGTGCGGCGCGGCGCTGCGCAATAAGGGCATCCAACCGCTGCTGGATGCCGTCATCGAGTACCTGCCTTCGCCGGAGGATGTGCCGCCCATCGAGGGCGTTCATCCCCGCACAGGCGAGCCGGAAGTGCGCCCACCGCTGGATGATGCGCCCTTAAGCGCGCTGGTGTTCAAGATCGTGACCGACCCTTATGTGGGGCGTCTGGCCTACTTCCGCGTGTACTCCGGCGTGGTCAAAGCGGGCAGCATGGTCAGCAATGCGACGAAAGAGACCCGCGAGCGTGTGGGGCGCATTGTGCGGATGTTTGCCGATCGGCGCGAGGATATAGAGGAAGTGCGGGCGGGGGACATCGCGGCGACGCTGGGGCTGAAAAACACCTTCACCGGCGATACGTTGTGCGATCCCAATCACCCCATTCTGCTGGAGGCGATCGCCTTCCCGGAGCCGGTGATTCAGGTAGCGGTGGAGCCGAAGACGCAGGCCGATCAGGATCGCATGAGTGACGCGCTGCAGAAGCTGGCGGAAGAAGACCCTACCTTCCGCGTGCGCTACGATGAACAGACCGGCGAGACCATTCTGGCGGGGATGGGCGAGCTGCACCTGGAGATCATCGTGGACCGCATGAAGCGCGAGTTCAAGGTGGGGTGCAACGTGGGCAGGCCGCGCGTCTCCTATCGCGAGACGATTACGCAGCCCGCCGAAGCGGATGTGACCTTCAAGCGCCAGACGGGCGGTCATGGGCAGTATGCGCGTGTCAAGCTGCAGGTAGAACCCGCTCCTCCGGGCACGGGGCTAGTATTTGAAGACCTTACGCGCGGCGGCGTGATCCCTAAGGAGTTCATCCCTGCTACTGAGGCGGGCGTGCGTGAGGCGATGGAAAGCGGCGTGATTGCCGGCTATCCGGTGGTTGATCTGAAGGTGCGGCTGGTCGACGGGGCGTTCCACGAGGTGGACTCCTCGGAGATGGCCTTTAAGGTGGCGGGGAGCATGGCACTGAAGGAGGCCATGCAGAAGGGCCGCCCAGTGCTGCTAGAGCCGATTATGCGTGTGGAGGTGGTGACGCCGGAGGAGTATCTGGGCACTATTCAGGGCAATATAGCGGCGCGGCGCGGTCAGATCGAGGGAATGGAGCCGCGCCCGGGTGGGGTGCAGGCGATCCGCGCGCTGGTGCCGCTTTCGGAGATGTTTGGCTATGCGACCGACCTGCGCAGCATGTCGCAGGGGCGTGCCACCTTTACCATGGAGTTCTCGCATTATGAGCCGCTCTCGGAGGCGTTGATTGAGCGGGTCATGCGCGGCGAAGCGGTGTGAATGATCCTTCCCTTCGCTTTCTTGCGGAAGGGAAGAGGGCAAGCAGAGTAGTAAAGCTGAATCACTGGAGGAACAATGGCCAAGCAAGTCTTTCAGCGCACGAAGCCGCATGTGAACGTGGGGACGATTGGACACATTGACCATGGGAAGACCACGTTGACGGCAGCGATCACGAAGGTGCTGGCGATGAAGGG
>DAOTYL010000226.1:0-4817 GCA_034434955.1 Anaerolineae bacterium
TGGTGGTGCGGGGCCGCCGCATGATGGTAGTGCACTGCGATGATGCAGCCTTGATGCAGCAGCTGGTCAAGGAGAGGGTTGCAGACGCCCGCCGCGCCGCCCAACTGGTGCATCAGGCCGGCGCCGCTTGGCCGGTGCTGGAGTGGCCGCGCACGCGGCTGGTAGAGGCCCTGCGCCAGATTGAGCGGGCGGCGCCGGGTTCGCTGCGCGGCACGGTGACCCTTTACCTGTTCACCAATGACAATCGCGGGGCAGATTTGAAGATTGACCGCCTGACCTCGCCTGCGCTGACCTTCCTGCGTGAGGCCGAGCACGAGGCTCCTCATGAGCCGGGGCGTCAGGCGGCGTGGCAGCAGGCTGTGGCGCGCGGATGGCAGCAGCCCAAGCAGGGCGAGGAGGTCGGAGAGCGCAAGAATCAACTCTATGAGGACCTGTACGGCCTACCGGAAGGGGCGTACAAGTTCTTCCGCAGGCATATCTGGCCCATCCACAATTGGGCGCTGGCAGCACTATTCTTGAGGAAGGTGATGTTCATGGAGAAAGAACGCCTAGACCTACTTTACGATCTGGGGAGGCGCCTGGCGGAGTACGCGCTACATCGGCGGAGCTTCTACTATGAGTTCGCCCGTGAGCGCAGCTACGCCACCTGGCGCAGGCGGCTGTTGAACGCCGCCGACGAGTGGTCGCGGCAGGGCCGTGTGCTCATCACGGCAGACGAGTTCGTGCGCGCCTTTGTTGCCCCGCCTGGGGCGGAGTACAGCGACTGGGGGCTGGCACGTGACATCGTCACCCTGCGCATGATGGAGTTCCTGGCGCAGGCAGGCGCCCTGCCCGCCGAGGAAGAAGGGCTTCTGCCGCCCGAGGAAGTCCTTGCTGACGAAGAGAACACAGATGAGGATTGAGAGGGAGATGCACCATGGCATTCGTCACCGGTATCTACTTGATTGATGCACCGGCTTCGGCGCTTAATATGGGGGAAGGTGAGGAAACCACCGCTACGGTGAAGGCCATCCGTGTGGGGGCCTATGAGTACCCTTACGTCTCAGCGCAGGCCTTCCGCTATTGGCTGCGCCGCACGCTGGAAACCACCAATGGGGAGTGGGTCAGCGCACCCATCTACACGGCAGGCAAGGGCCAGCGCCAGCAGGCCTATACAGAGGGTGACCCTATCGCCTATTGGGATGACGACCTGTTCGGCTACATGCGTGCCGTGAAGGAGGCCACGCGCACGCGCCTTTCGCCCTTCCGCACCAGCACGCTGGTCTCCATTGCGCCGGTGGAGATCACCCGCGACTTCGGCGTGATGGCACGCCACGAAGGCGATCCGGTGCTGCACGGCCACGAGTTCTACTCCACGGTGCTCAAGGGCCTCTTCTCGCTGAACTTGAGCGCCGTCGGGACCTTCAGCTACATTGACCGTTCCGGGCATCTCAACCTTGACAGTGCGTTGCAAGAAGAGGCGCAAAGGCAGGGCTTGGAGCATCTGGCGGATCGGCGTTGCTACCGCCTGCCCTATGAGGAGCGCGTGCGGCGCGTGCAGGCCCTTCTGCAGGCGCTGGGACGCTTGCAGGGCGGCGCCCGTCAGACGCTGCACTACACGGATGTGGCGCCGGCGTTTGTCATGGCCGCCGTGACGGCAGGCGGTAACCACATTTTTAGCCGTGTGGTCACAGCGCAGCATGGCCGCCCTGTCCTTCATGAGAGAGCACTGGATGAGGCGCTCAACTCATTGAGGGGTGACATCCTCTCAAGCGTCCATGTTGGCATTGCGCAGGGGTTCATGGACGACGCCGCCGAGACGCTCAGGCGCTACGGCCTGGAGGTGCGCCATCCGCGCGAGGCACTGGATGCACTGGCGGGTGAGGTAGCCCAGAATTGGGCGTGGTGGGAGTAAGCAGCCATGCGCGTACTGAGGGTGATGGCGGAAGGGGTGGTGACTTCGTTCCGCTACCCCTTCTTCGTTCAGGGCGTGCAACCGACCCTGCCCATGCCCCCCTTGGCGACCATCTACGGCCACATCTGCAGTGCACTGGGTGAGCCGTTTGACGCCCGCACCGTGCGCGTTGGCTATACTTTCACCTTTTCGGCGGAGTTTGATGACCTCGAGCACCTGCACTTTGACGACGACGGCAAGGATGTCGTCAATCCCTTTGTGCGCAGGCTGCTCTTCGAGCCGCGCCTGACGCTGTACGTGGACTGCGCCGATCTAGACGCCTTCTTTTGGGCCTTCCGGCGGCCGGTCTATCCGGTGGTGCTGGGCCGCTCGCAGGACCTCATGACCTACACCGATATCCGCATCGTGGACCTCATCGAGGTGGATGCCGCCTATTTTGAGGGCACGATACTCCCTCCGGAGGTGGCGGCGGCGGTGGAGGGCAACACGGTCACCTACACCATGGCACGCTTCATCGATGAACGGCGTCAGCCGCAGTGGGCACGCTACGCCGTGCTGATAGGGCGGGGCAGGTTTCCCGCCGATGGCTACCTGCCGGTGGGTGTTCCCGAGCGGGTGCTGGCGGACGCAGACTTTAGGGACTATCCCGGCCATCCCGAACTGCCGCGCGGGGTGTGGTTACACTCCTTTGTGGAGGAAGAAGGATGATCCCACCCGTACGGCCGTGGCCAACGTGGTTGGAAGGGGCGGGGGCTGTACTGGCCAAAAGCGCTGACCGATCAGCAGGGGGGCAGGCCGAAAGCCTGCCCCTTCACACCTGGCGCGTGCTCAGCCGGTTGGCCGATCACTATCGCTTGCGCCCCCTTCTCCATCAGCAGATCGGGGAGCCTCGTCTGTGGCAGCGGCTCTTCTGGGCCTGCTTCTTGCACGACTTCGGCAAGGCGGCGCAGGGTTGTCAGGCTATGCTGCGCGGCGAGCGTCCCCGCTGGGGGCATCGGCACGAGGTCCTTTCGTTGGCTTACGCCGCTGCGCTCTTCCCACCCGAACACCCCGACCGGCAATGGGTGGCGGCGCTCATCGCTTCCCATCATCAGGAGGCTGAGCAGTTGTACGCCCGCTATCTGGAGGATACCGAATCGGCGCAGGAGGCCCTCGCCGATTTGAGCGGTCAGATTGACGCAGCTACGGACAAACGGCTGTGGCGCTGGGTGGAGCAATGTTCGTGGCCCTGGGTCGAGGCATTGGGATTGGCCGACGTAGTGGAACCCGCTGCTCTTCCTCCTTCGGTAGGAGACGGCGCAGCAACGGAGGAAACCATCCGCTGCGCACTCAGCGAATTCATCGCCTTCAGCGACCGGGTGCGGGACGAAGAGGAGTTCGGTGGCTTGGCCCTGGCGGGGATTTTCTATCGTGGGCTGATGCAGGCGACCGATCACAGCGCCTCAGCCGTTGAGGCGCAAGCGCACGGCCTGCGTCCGTTGAACATCACCCGTGACCGCGCACGCGGCAGGTTGCGCGAGGAGCAACTGCTTGACCATCAGCAGGCGGCGGGGAGCGCCGATCACGGTTCGGCCATCCTCGTCGCACCTACCGGCAGCGGCAAGACGGAGGCGGCGCTGCTGTGGGCGGCGCGGCAGGCCGAAGGACGCAGGGTAGCACCTCCGCGCCTGTTTTACGTGCTGCCCTATCAGGCCAGCATGAACGCCATGCATCAGCGCCTGGTGGCACACCACTTCACGGATGCGGAGGTGGGGCTTCAACACGCCCACGCCTTGAGCAGCCTCTACTACGATCTCTTGAGCAAGGAAGACACAACGCCGGAAACGGCGCTGAGGCTGGCCCGTCTAAAGCGTGAAGTGGCGGCCCTGGGGATGCCGCCGGTGCGCGTCCTCAGCCCGTACCAGCTGCTGAAGGCGCTTTACGCCCTCAAGGGATTTGAGGCGCAGCTGCTGGACTATCAACAGGGGCTATTCGTCTTTGATGAGATTCACGCCTACGAGCCGAAGCGCCTGGCGCTCATCATAGAGATGATCGGCTGGCTGAAGACCTACTTTGCAGCGCACTTCTTGATTATGACAGCCACCCTTCCGCCGACCATCTTGCAGGCGCTGGAGGCAGCCCTGCCTAACTGCCAGATGATCGCCGCCACACCCGCGTTGTTCAAGGCCTCGCAGCGGCACACCCTGCACCTGCTGGAAGGCGAGCTGACAGACGAGGAAGCGCTTGAGCGCATCGGCGACGAGATTGCGCAGGGGCGCTCGGTGCTGGTATGCGCCAACACTGTCAGGCGGGCGATGGACCTCTATCGGCGTTTGTGCGGCCGGCATCCAGACCTGGACGCCGCGCAGCGTATGGTGCTGTTGCATGGCCGCTTCAATGCGGCAGACCGCAAGCGCAAGGAAAAAGCCCTGCTGGAACTCGCCGGAACGGGTGTGCGCGAGCGTCAGCAGACGGTTGTCGTCGCTACGCAGGTGGTGGAGGTTAGCCTAGACATCGATCTAGATGTGCTGTACAGCGATCCTGCCCCGTTGGAGGCCCTACTCCAGCGCTTTGGGCGCGTGAATCGCGGCAGGCCGCCGGGCAGTCCGCTGAAGCCGGTGTATGTTTTCAGTCGGCCCGACGACGGCCAGCATGTTTACCGCGCCGATCTGGTGCAGGCCGGGTGGGGCATCCTGCGGCAGCTGGACGGCTGGCCGGTGGACGAAAGCGAGGTAGCGGCCTTGCTGGGAGAGGTGTACAGCGGGGAGATCGCCACCCGTTGGTGGGCTGAATACCGAAGCGCAGCGGAGGAGTTCCGACAGGTCATCCTCGGGATGTTGAGGCCGTTCAACAGCGCCGATGAGGATCAAGCGCAAGCCTTCTACCGCCTATTTGACGGCCTGGAGGTGTTGCCGCTGGCGTTAGAGACCGAATACCGTGAGCA
>DAOTYL010000227.1:0-2583 GCA_034434955.1 Anaerolineae bacterium
TCTATACGACCAAAGCCGTAAACGTTGTTTTGGGCGCCTGTATCTCCACCACATAAGTCAGGAGCAGGAACATGATGCGCGGTGCGGGCAAGGATCGCTTCCGTGGTATCGATGTCCCCGATCAGTGTCGGATTGGCAGACCACATCAAGGCCACCACGCCAGCAACGTGCGGCGTGGCCATGGAGGTGCCGCTGGATGGAGCATATCTCCCCCCGGGAAGACTGGAGAGCACATCCACGCCCGGCGCAGCGATGTCAGGCTTAATGCGCCCGCTGCCGTCAATCAACACCGGCCCTCGGCTGCTGAAATCGGCGATTCTCCCCTCAGCATCAAAGGCCCCCACGGTAAAAGCGGCATCAGCGCTGGCCGGTGAGTCCACAGTGCTACAGGCCGGGCCTTCGTTCCCCGCCCCCACAATGAACATCTGCCCGGCGTTCCGCAGATGCTCAACAGCGATAGAGAGCGTGAGACCATCGCAGCCCTCCTGTGGGGGGCATCCCCATGAGTTGCTAGTGAGGTGCGCACCGCGTGTCGGATCGCCGTCTCGGAAGGGATCGCCACCCTGCGGAAAGGGTGCCAGCAGAAACTGCATACAGTCCAGATAATAGGGTGGGTTGCCGAGGTTACGGGCTAGATTGCGGCAGGCGATCCACCTCGCATCCGGCGCCACGCCGATACCACCCTGGCCGAGGATAGTGCCCAACGTGTGCGTACCGTGTCCGCCGCCGTCGGTTGGCTCATCAGTGCCGTACCAAGGGTCAAACCACGTGTAGTTGTGATTGTCCTCCTCGCCCAGATACTGGCTGCGCAGCGCCGGATGCCGCCAATCCACGCCGCTGTCAGCATGGCCGATGATGATGCCTTCCCCCGTCACGCCGAATTGTTCCCACACCTGTTCGGCGTCGATGGCATCCACTCCCCAGCTGAGGCCGCTAGGCTGGTTTCCGCTAGGGATCATGTCGAGGAGACGCAGGTTGTGCGGTAGAGGGCGTGTGTGAGGGCTGTTAAGGATGCGGGCCACGTCAGGGCGGGAGGCAATCCCATAGCGCAGCAGGGGGTTGAACGTCTCAACCTCAATGCCGTTGACAAGATAGTAAGGCGTATACGTCACGCCACGCGCATCCAGAAAGGCGCGTAGGTCGGCCTGCGTCTCCAGCGCGTGCTTTGTGAGCGTCTCGTAGACGGCGCGATAGCGCTCAGTGCGATCGGGGATGCTGCGTGCAAAGGACGTGTCGGCTTGATCAACCATCACTACAAAGAACGAATCGGGCTGCAAGCCCGGCTGACCCAAACCTGCGTACAGCCCCCCTGCGAGCATCCATGCTGTCACGCCGATCCCCACGATGGCGAGCCTGCGTTCGGCAAGGCGGAGTACCCATTGACGCATTGCCAACAGCGCCACGCTCAGCCCTATGCCCAACGCCAGCGTGGGCAAGATCGCCCCGCCCCACGCAACAGCCATCTCGTCGATCATCCAGTCGCCTTCAAAACCCTCCGTCAGGGTGAAGGGGAAGAGAAAAGCGATCACGAAGAAGGTTAACGTCACCCACCACTGGCGGCGCAGATCGGCTGGCCGGTCGCTCACCAACAGCGCCCCACCGATTAGCCCCAACGGCCATAGGCTGAGCAGGAATACATCACCCTGCATCCAATAGCCGCGCACGGCGAGCTGTGCAGGCAACAGCGCGGCGAACGTTCCAGCGGCCAGCAGCGCTGACCAGAAGGGACGCTCGGCGGGAAACTCGCCGTCATAGAGGAAGATCGTCCGCAGCAAGACAGCATTCAGCAAACCGCTGGCCAGCGCCTCCAACACGCCAATTAAGGTCTCGCCGATGGTTCCTAATGCACCGACGACACCCCAGGCCAGCGAGACCAGCGCACCCATCCCTATGCTCAGCAGCAGCCATCTGGCCGATGGTTTAGCGAAGAAGCGCTTACGCCCAACGAAGATGACGATCAGTGTATAGAGCAGCGTAATCACGGTGGGCAGCGTAGCTGGCAGGCCCGGCCAGCGCAGGGTTAAATCGACGGCCAACAGCCCACCTGTCAGGCCGGCGTGCCCACCGGCCAGTGCAAGTGCCAAGGCTATACCACGCCACAGCCAGAAGCGCTCCCCGCGCAGGAGAACAGCCGCCAGCCCGAAGGGGACAATCAGCCCCAGCCCGTAGACAGCGGCAGAAATACCAATTACAGTGGCGTCAGGCTGCAACAGCGTATTGAGCCAAATCGTGCCCGCACCGGCTGTGATGGTGAGCACAAAACCGACGATCAGCGCCGTGAGGCAGCCATGTGGCCGCCTCACGCCTGGAGGAGGCGTAGCAGGTTGGGATGACAGTTCCACCATAATCGGCGGTCTACTCCTAGCGTAAAGCGGTCTCCATTGCTTCTTCCAGCGAGCGCACAGCAGTAATTTCGATGCCTTTGGGCAGGGGATCGCCGCCGCGCCGAGCGGTTTTGGGGATGAGAGCGCGGCGGAAACCCAATTTGGCCGCTTCGTTAAGCCGCGCCGGAAGCTGCCCCACCGCACGCAGCTCGCCGCTCAACCCCACCTCGCCCACAACGACAAGGTCGGCTGGCAGGGG
>DAOTYL010000228.1:0-1958 GCA_034434955.1 Anaerolineae bacterium
TAGGATACCCATCCCCCGCCCGGCGCAATCTGTACCGAGCGGATGCGGCGGTTCTGCACCAGCATCGTGCGTGCGCCGTCCGTCACGGCGAGCGTAAACAGGTCGGGGTAGGGTTGGTCGCTGTCCAGATCGCGCCCCACAAGCAGTAGGTGGTCATCGTCCAGCCATCCCACGATGCCCCCGCCACGCACCCTCATCACCTCACGGGAGTTTCCACCGTCTAGATCGGAGACATATACCGTCGTGCGCCGATTGCTGAAAATCGCCGCAGGCGCGGTCTCACTCCAGGCGATGCGCAGGCTATGTGGCGAGAACACCGGTTGCCGTGCGCCGTTGAAAAGCGGCCACGTGCGCCCCGTGAGTGTGTCTTTGATGGTGGTGACCGTTTCGCTGTTGAGATAGGCCATGTAGTGCCCATCTGGGCTGAAGAGACCTACTTGC
This sequence comes from Anaerolineae bacterium, assembly GCA_034434955.1. Classification (GTDB taxonomy): domain Bacteria; phylum Chloroflexota; class Anaerolineae; order Aggregatilineales; family UBA3940; genus DAOTYL01. The sequence goes on from DAOTYL010000228.1 coordinate 442, forward strand.
TCACTGACCAGCCGCATCGCCCCGCCCGAGATGCTCACGCCATAGATGCCGGCCTGTTCAGCGCCCTCCGGTTTGTGGATAAAGCGCACTTCGCGGCCATCCGGCGACCAGAAGGGATCGGCGCAGCAGCCGGGATCGGTGAGGCGCACCAGGGTGGGGGTAAAAACCTCTCCGGGAGCATCGGCGGCCGAAGCAGGAGATGGAGTGGGGGCTTGCGCAGTTGGATCGGGGGATGGAGAGGGGATAACGATGGGCACGGGAGTGGGACCATCGGCGTTGGTTGCGGGAGCGCAGGCTGCCAACCACCAGACCAGTATCGCGGCGAAGGGCAGAACGTAACGCTTCACTGTGACCAATCTGGCGGCCAGGGATAGGCGTAATCGTTGAGCGGCCCCGCCCAGAAATCCACAATAGGCTGATCGGCAGGTGTCATCCAGCGTTGGGGATCGGTGAGGTCGCGTTCAAAGCCACCACGCGGACCAAGGAGCGCAAGGCTGTCCCAATCGGCGGCAATGAACTGCACCGGATTGTAGGCGTAGTGGTACGTGTCATTGCGGATTTCCAGATGCAAGTGCGGGCGTGATGTGCATGTATTGTCGGGGTCGCCACTCAATGCGATCACCTCTCCCCGCCGCACGGTATCGCCGGGCCGCAGAGCGGGCGTGCGCAGCAGATGGCCGTACAGCGAAGCGAAACCGTTGCCGTGATCGAGGATCAAGTTGTGCGGGCCAGAACCAAAGCGCGAGGCGTCCACGTAGGTCACCACGCCATCGCCGATGGCGACGATGGGCGTGCCGCACGGCGCACCGAAGTCCAAGCCGAAGTGCAACCCCTGTCCGGCCTCGTACCACAGATGGCGCCAATGGTAGGCGAACTGGGTGTTGCCGTACCATTGTGTGATCAGCCATGTACTGGGTCCGGGCGGTAGGTCAAAGGGCAGGCGGAAGATCGGCTCACTGGGGGCCGGTGGCGGCGCAGCGGGCGCGGCCATCGCTGCATGGGTGTGCTCGATGGAAAGGGACAGTAGCGTCAGGATCGCCAGCGCGAAGGTTGCAGCAGCCAACACGCTGGCCGGGGTCGGGTGCCGCTTCATGAATCCTAGTTTAACAAGCGACTCTACCCGCGTGCCAGTACGGAAGTACCACTGCATGGGAGCGGCAGAGCGCTTTCCTTGCGCAGAAGCCCTCTACCGGTCCTTGCCTTCTTCCGGCGGGGGGAGGGGATAGGGGCCGGCAGTGGGCACGAAAATGGGGGCGCCAAGGCCGCGCTGGCTGGGCTGACACAAGAACGGGTCCAGGTCCCAGCCGCTGTGATATTCATACAGCGCACCCTCGGCGCTCAACAGGATGCGCAGCCCCTCTACCAATACCTGCAGATAGACCATGCCGGGTTGGGGGCAGCCCATACTCGAATCGGGCCAGGTAACTGCCTCTACGCTCAGCACCGTGATGGCGTCAGGGGAGATATCCAGCCGCGCCGCCAGATCGGCGACCGCTTTCTGCACGGTGGGATCGTCC
>DAOTYL010000229.1:0-2413 GCA_034434955.1 Anaerolineae bacterium
CCCTTGTCTACGACTATGCAGGGCGCGTTTGGCCGCTGAGGGTGCAGGATGGTCAACCCTATAGCCCTGACGGCGAGCAGCTTGTACTACGCGGAGCATGCCTCTACCGCGTGCGAGACGGCGAACTAGTCGGTTATCTAGACATGACCGCCGTCTCACGGGTAAAGGGACTACTCCACTCTATTCTGACACAAGCCCTACCCCCTGAGGACAGCCCTCCGCTAGACATTCTGCTGGTTGAAGCACCACGCCGTAGCCAGCGACGCTTACGCCAATTGCTCCCGCCAGAGACGCGGTCAGCGTTGGTGAGGTTGAATTGTGCGCCTGTGATCATCAATTGGGACCCACGCTCCCGCGATCGTCCGCTGGCGGAGCTGCGCCGTGCACAGCGCGGCATCGGAGACCACGCCTTGACCATCATGCGCACCGAGAGCAGCTTTATCTTCGATCAATCGCACGTATTTTTCGATGGGACGTGGTCATTGGCGATGGCTGAGGTGCTCACCAACGCTGCCATACGGTGGTGTGAGCGCTGCATCATGCTGGCCGCAGCAGAGACCCACGCCGTACAACCGCTGATCTTGCGCCCTTCCCATGCTTTCCTAAACAGCGCTCAAGCGCAGCGCCAGGGGCCGGAGATCTCCGCCGAGACAACGATTTGGGACATCTCCAGCATTTTCCTGCTGCGCGAGGAGTTAGCCAGAACGGGCACGCGTCTCACCGTTAACGACCTGCTCGTCATCACGCGCATCTTTCACGCTGCACATTACAAGCCATCTCCACCCGTTCAGGAAGCCATTGACGCCTTCCGTGTCAGTGCCCGCACTTCCCTTGAACGGCAAGCCGTTGCCGCCATCGAGCGCTCGCTTCAACGGGGTCGTGTGGTCAATCCAGCGCTCCTGATTCCGGTCGACGCCTCCCCAAGCGACCCCAAGGAGCGCATCTTCCCTATTACTTTCCGCAACTTGACCGATAGCCTCGTGTGGATATGGGATGATACGTGGGACGCTTATCAGGATTATCGCCGCATCGATCCCCCCACCACGCCCGAAGGTATGGCTGCTTTCCAGTCCTTTGCGCTGAAGCGCACCCTGCTGATCGGACATCTACGCGCTTTCAGCTACGTTCTAGCTGCCAGTAAGGCGGTAGCAATACGTGGGGCAAGCATCAACCTGGCCATTCTCAAGCTGCTAGTAGGGTTGCCGTCTTGGCTACAACACTTGCTGCGCCAAATCCCCGAGCGCTTCCCCATGCTAAACGAGATCATCCGCGGAGATGAGGTTTATTCCAACGTCGGGCGGGTGGCCAGTGGATCGTCCCTCGTGCGCTTCATGACAGCCAAGGATGATGGTAACACCAAAGCGCTGGCATGGGGCATCATGACCGACGACGAGGGCAGGCTCATTGTGACCATGCGCGATTTCCGTCCCCACGTGCAGCCGCTGATCCGCGCTGGGCGTGGCGATCTAGCCCGGCAGATGGCGCAGGATTACGTCCAGACATACACTTTTGACTTGATGGGGCTGGTGGCACGGCTATTCGCGATGCTTCAGGCCACTCCACCAACGAACAATCAGTTTGAAGGCATGAACGCACGCGAGAGAGGGTAAAGACAAGAAGCGCCTGTCCCCACAGAGGACAGGCGTTGTTTGAGGTGATGCCCCGGAGAGGACTCGAACCTCCACGCCCAAAGGGCACAGGCCCTCAACCTGCCGCGTATGCCAATTCCGCCACCGGGGCTTGACACAGATCATTATATCGCACTCGCCAGGCCTGTCAAAGGACTTCGCAGGGCGGTCACTGCGAAGATCACACAAGGAGAAGGGCAGACATGCGCATTGTGGTAGATGCGATGGGCAGCGATGATCACCCTGTCCCCGATGTCGCCGGGGCTGTTCTCGCAGCGCGGGAGTGGGGCGATGAGATTATTCTGGTGGGCGATCGGCCCCGCATTGAGGCGGAGCTGGCCCGGCATGACGCCAGCGGCCTCAAGTTGGAAGTCGTGCACGCCAGTCAGGTGGTTGAAATGGCGGATAAGCCGACTGAGGCAGCCAAAGAGAAGCCCGACTCCTCTATGCATGTGGGCCTAAGCATGGTCCAGCGCGGAGAAGCCGATGCTTTCGTCACGGCAGGCAATACCGGCGCGGTACTGACAATTGCCACCTTGTACACACTCAGGCGCATTCGGGGGGTCAAGCGCCCGGCGCTGACGGCCATCTTTCCTCACCTAAACGGTTATGTTGTGGCCGCCGACGTAGGGGCCAATGCCGACTGCAAGCCAGAGCACCTCGTGCAATTCGCACTCATGGCCAGTCTGTACGCCGAGCAGGCGATGGGCATCCAGCAGCCACGTGTGGCGCTGCTCAGCAATGGGGAGGAGGAGGGAAAGGGCAACGAACTGATCAAAGAGACC
>DAOTYL010000230.1:0-3414 GCA_034434955.1 Anaerolineae bacterium
CTTTTGGCTCGCCTGAGTCGGCATGATACAATCACACACGAGCGCCCACGTTGAGAGGAGCAACTTGAGCACATCCATCTTGGACGGGTTGAACGAACAGCAGCGTGCAGCTGTCACCGTACCCGATGGGCCGGTGTTGGTGCTGGCCGGGCCGGGCAGTGGTAAGACGCGCGTGCTGGCCCATCGCATTGCTTGGCTCGTGCGTGAGTGCAATGTGCCCGCTTGGCGCATTGTCGCCATGACGTTCACCAACAAGGCTGCTCGTGAGATGCGCCAGCGCGTCGAAAAGCTGCTTGGAGAGAACGTTCAGGGCATTCGGCTGGGCACATTCCATGCTATCTGCGCGCGCATCTTGCGCGAGCAAGCTGACCGCTTGCCCATTTCGCGCGACTACGTGATTTTCGACACGTCCGATCAGCGTGCCCTCATGCGCTCGGTGATCGCGGATGATCTGGGGCTGGATGAGGGGCGTTATCCGCCGGAGCGCATTCTGGCAGCCGTCTCGCAGGCCAAAAATGACCTGATCACCCCGCAGGAGTATCGGCCTAACACCTATTTTGAGGAGATCGTCAAGCGAGCCTATCAAGTTTATCAGGAAAGGCTGATCGCCAACAACGCTGTGGACTTTGACGATCTGCTGATGCACACCGCCCTGCTGTTTGCACAGCATCCGGAGGTGCTGAGCGCTTACCATCGCAGCATCGATCACATTCTGGTTGATGAGTTCCAAGATACCAACAGCGCGCAGTATATGCTGCTCAAGCAGCTGGCGGAGGCACGACGCAATTTGTTCTGCGTAGGCGATGAGGATCAATCCATCTATCGCTGGCGCGGGGCCGATTACCGCAATCTGGCCCGGCTGCGCGCCGATTATCCCGATCTGCTCACCGTACTGTTGGAGCAAAACTACCGTTCCACACAGGTAATCCTTGACGCAGCGCAGGCAGTGATCGCTAAAAACCCTTACCGCACCCCCAAACGGCTTTTCACGACGAGGCAGGGCGGGCCAGCGATCACAATTTATGAAGCCCATGATGAACAGTATGAGGCGCAGTTTGTCGTGGACACGATCGCCTCATTGGTGGCGCAGGGGGAGGTAGAACCGCGCGAGTGCGCCGTGATGTACCGCACCAATGCTCAATCGCGCGCACTGGAAGAAGCCTTTTTGCGCGCCAACCTGCCCTACCGTCTGTTGGGTGCTACGCGCTTCTATGCCCGCCGCGAGATTAAGGATGTGATCGCTTATCTGCGCCTGATCCACAACCCTGAAGATACCATCAGCCTGAGGCGGGTGATCAACATGCCCCCGCGCGGCATCGGTGAGAAGACGCTGGAGGGGCTGGAGACATGGGCGCGGCGCGAAGGCCTCTCGCCCTATGAGGCGCTGAAGCGCCTGAATGAGGATGTAAGAGGCAGCCCTCTTGAGGGCCGCGCGCTTCGTGCGCTGGTCGGGTTTGCCCGTCTCCTTGAGGGCTGGCGGCAAGCAAGCAGCCAGCTTTCGGTCGGCGCCCTGCTCAAAAGGGTGCTGGAAGAGACCGGCTATCTGGACTATATCAGCGATGGTACACCGCAGGGCGAGGAGCGGGTGGCGAACGTCCGCGAGCTGGTGAACCTCACCGCCGAGTATGAGACCCTGCCCCTCACCACTTTTCTGGAGGAAGTGGCGCTTGTCTCAGATGTAGACGGGCTAGACGAATCCGTCAACGCTCCCTCGCTGATGACTCTCCACACCGCCAAAGGCCTGGAGTTTGAGGTGGTGTTTCTGGTGGGGTTGGTGGAGGGACTTCTGCCCCATCAGCAGTCGTTTGACGATCCAGAGGAGATGGCCGAGGAACGGCGGCTGATGTATGTGGGGATGACACGTGCACGCAAGCGGCTTTATCTGGTGTACACCTTCCGACGCCTAATCTGGGGGGAAAGCACGCTCACCCTGCGCTCACGCTTCATTGATGACATTCCCGCTGAGCTGCTTGTGTCGGGCGTGGGTTTGACTGAAGGGGCGCGTGTAAGGTCGCCGCTGCGGCGTAGTGCTCAACCGCCTGGCATCAAGCCACCACCTCAACAACCGCTCTGGAGCGGCCAGCGTGTCACACATCCCCAGTTTGGGAGCGGGATTGTCATCGATGTGCGCCCCAGTGGTGATGATGAGGAGGTCCATGTAGCGTTTGATAAGGCGGGGGTGAAGCGCCTGCTGAGGAGCTACGCCGACCTAAAGCCGCTGGACGAAGGCTGAGTGGGGAAGAGAGATCAGGCAATGGGCAGATGGGCTGTGACGCATGTCCCCTTGCCGGGTTCAGATTCCATGCTGAGCTCACCCCCCACGGAGCGCGCCCGTAGTTGCATGTTAGAAAGTCCGTGCCCCAAGCGGTGATTGGACTCCTTCACCACAAAGCCGCGCCCGTTGTCGCGCACCGTGACCACAAGCTGGCCGTCTTGGAGGTCGAGGCTCACGTTTACCTGCGTAGCTGCGGCATGTTTGGCCACGTTGGCCAATGCCTCCTGCACGATGTGGAAGGCCGCTATGGCTACCTGTTCGTTAAGGTGCTGATCCACAGCGGGGTTGCAGGTGAGGTGAATTTCGGCGAGGGTGTTAGCACTGAACTCGCGCGCAAGCATACCCAGCGCCGCAGATAGGTTAGTACCTTCAAAGCGGGCAGGCCGCAGGTCGAGGATGTAGTTGCGGATATCCTTGATGATCGTGTTGAGGCCGCTTATGGCCTCTTGCAGACGCTCCTTCGCGGCTGCGCCGTTGTTCTCTTCCAGCAGGAAACTGGTGTGCTCTAACATCAAGCCGACGGCGTAGATGGACTGGATGATGCCATCGTGGAGGTCCATGCCGATGCGATCGCGCTCTTCTAATATGGCGAGACGCTGCACCTGCTGATACAGGCGGGCGTTCTCAATGGCGACGGCGGCATAACCGGCCAGGGTCTCGATGATTTTTTGGTCTTCCTCGCTGAATTCGTCGGCGTCTATCTTATCCGTCAGGTAGAGGTTGCCCAGCAGCCGCCCTCGCGAGCGGATGGGAACGCCGAGAAAACTGTGCATCACCGGATGGTGTTTGGGGAAACCCACCGCACGGGGATCGTCTAGAATACGGCGCAGACGGATGCTCTGAGCGTTCGGCTCCAGCAGGGCACCTAGTAGCCCTTTGCCCGTTGGCAACTTGCCGATGCGCTGTTGCTCCTCCGGGCTGAGACCAGAGGCAATGAACTGCACAAGATGGCGTCCTTGGGGATCAGGGATACCCAGGGCGGCATAGCGTGCATGGACGAGCTCTCGCGCCAGCTCCACGATGCGGTTCAGCACCGCAGGCAGGGAAAGCTCCGAGGTAATGGTAATTGCCGCTTCGTGGATTGCATCCAGGGCGCTGGCCGGAAGGCTTTTAAGCGACGACTCTGGCATGAAGTCGTG
>DAOTYL010000231.1:0-2308 GCA_034434955.1 Anaerolineae bacterium
TGCCCTCCATGATCACCGCTTTGAAGCGCAAGCCGCCCAATGTCTCATCTATCGTGACGGCGATGCGCGGATCGGCAGACAAGTTGCGGAACTTGCGCGACTGCCTGCCGATCGCGATCAGCAGATAGGTGCCGTCCCAGTCAAACCACACAGGCGTCACATGAGGGCCATCCGGCCCGACGGTTGCTACCCTTGCGATCAGCGGGCGGGCCAAGAAGGAGTCAATCTCAGCAGCGGTGAGCGGCCGGGCGGTCGTGTGTTCCATAACAGGCTTCTGTTTATCTGTCATCACTCCCTCCATCTCTCATACCCGTATCGGATACCTGCCGTACTCATGCACAGCGTCGCGCAAGGCTACGCGATGCTCTCCGGTGGGACGGGGGTGCATCTCCCACAGCAATCGTATAGGTGCAGTCCGGTAGGGTGCGGGCAAACACAGGGGCGAGTGCCATATTCCCCAGAAACTGCTCCATGCGGCACTTTTAGAGATACCCTCACCCACCAACGCAGGGCAGGTGAGGGTATCTGTCACCTTCCGGGCGAAAACCGCGCTGGTGGCGGCCGATCGGCGGTTTATGGCAGGTAGCTCATGTCGATAAAGCTGGCCGGATCGATTTTCTCCTCGATCAGACCACCCTCATATAGGAAGTCCATGTAACGCTGTACCAGCTCAATGCTGACAGTACCACGCGGTTTGCCTTGATCTTCGGGGTAGGGCTCTATGAATGGGGCGATGCCTATCTCCCAGCCATCGTGCAACCAGGTTGGATCTACATCCGGGTGGTTTTTGACGTTGATCTCCACCGCCTCATCAAGGTGGGCAATGGTGTAGTCAATGGCCTTGAAGCAAGCATCAAGGAAGGCGGTCACGATTTCGGGGTTCTCCTCAGCAAACTGGCGGTTGGTGATGATCAAGCTGGTATAGAAGGGCGGCACACCGTGTTCGACATACAGCCAAATGCCGACTTCACGCCCCGTCTGCCTCTGCGTGTCAAGGTCCTCGGAGCCTGCCGCGGCATCAGCGGCATCTACCTGTCCTGCGACCATCAGCGGCACGCTGTAGTCGCCGGCATCCACAATGGTGACGTCCTCGGTCGTCAAGCCGTAATGCTCCAGCATGGCTCTCAGGTGAAGCTGCGTTTGGGGCCAAGCGTAGTTGGCGATCTTCTTACCTGCGAGGTCAGCAGGGCTGGTCATGCCCGAATCCTTGAAGTACATGATGCCGCCCATGTCACGCGAGACGGCCGCCCCCACAATTAGGATATCTAAACCTTGCAGCTTGGCATTGATAGCATCCACCGTGTTTACAATGCCGAACTGCGCCTGACCAGTGCCCACCAGCTTAACTACATCGGCGGGCTGCGGCGGAAATTCCCAGGTGACATCCAGCCCGGCATCCGCGAAGAAGCCTTTCTCAACGCCCACGTCGTTGTACATCTGCATGGGCCAGAGAACCGGCCAATCGCGGATAGCCGTGATTTTGGTTAGTGGCTCGGCGGTAGGTGTTGCGGGTGCGCAGGCCGCGATATTCAAGGCAACCAAAGCGATCATGATCAGCGACAGTAGTTTGCGTGTGTTCATACTCCCTTGCCCTCCTCAGTATAGGCTGCTGCACGGCTATCAGTTAAAGATCGCTCGCCCGCTCAGAGTAGCGGCGTTGCTTCCTGCCTACACAACCTTCGATGGTCCCCCTCCTTCCTGTGCTCCGTTCCTTCTGCACTAGCCTGAAATGCTGCCTAACCGGCGCTGATTGCCCTGTCGCCTGCTGCTTTTCGGTAGCCTACTTGATGTATTTCCAAGGCATCAGCACCCGCGAGAGCAGGGTAACGCTGGCAAACAGCGCAAGGGCGACGATGGACAGCACGACAATTGCCGCGAACACGCGGTCAGTACGGATCATCGCATTGGCTGCCAGCATCAGCTGCCCGATGCCCCGGCTGGAACCCACCCACTCGCCGATTACAGCACCGATCACGCTGTAAGCAATGCCTACTTGCGTGCCTGCTATGAGGTAGGGAATGGATGCGGGGAACTCCACCAGTCGGAAGATCGTCCAGCGGCTTGCCGAGAGGGAGCGCAGCAGGTCGATCATCTCAGGTTCTGCGGAGCGCAGGCCCTCTACCTCGTTGACGCAGATTGGGAAGAAAACGATCAGCGCGGCGATCAGCACCTTTGGCCAGATGCCAAACCCGAACCAGATCACAAGCAGAGGAGCGATCGCGAAGACGGGGATCGTCTGTGAGGCCACCACCAATGGGTAAAGTGCCCGCTCCAGGGCGGGTGAGTAAACGATAAGGATGGCCAAAAT
>DAOTYL010000232.1:0-2444 GCA_034434955.1 Anaerolineae bacterium
CCCAGCGCCACGCCTGCCGCCGTCACCCCGGGCACGATGCGCTCCGTTCCCTGTACGGCGACGGTGACGGTGATGAGCAACGTGGCAGCGATGAGCGCAAAGGCCAGCGCACCCAGCCCTGCGCCGAGCAGGGCAGTCAAGATCAGGGCTGGCCTCAAGCGGAAAGGTCGGCGCGGGCGCCGCCTGCGAACGCGGTAGGCGGGGCGGGCCTCATAATCCATAGCAAAGACCCCATGTCACTTGTGGACATTGCGTGCCCGTTTGTTCCTAAAGAGTAGTCCAAAACCTGTGGATAAACCACAAGCAGAGGGCACAGGACGAGGATAAGGAGCCAACCTCGCGCTGACACCTAAGATCGATAGAGCGCCGCTCACGCTTTGGTGCTCGCAGCGAAGTCCGCGATGGCCCTGTAGGAAAGTTCGTGCTCTCCCAGGGCGAGGATCACTGCGAGGGGGATCGTCACGTCGTCTGCACCCGCAAGGACGGCTGCCACCACCTCATCGCATGTCTTCAGGCTGGCGGCCAGCACCCTTGCCCGGCTGCCCCGCACGATGGCCGCCACGTCGCGCAGCACGGCGATCCCATCGCCCATCTGGCGTGTCAGGCGGTTGACGTAGGGAATGACGTACTCTGCGCCGGCCTGCACGGCCAGATAGGCCTGTGCGGGGCTGCTCACGGCGGTGATGGCGCAGCGTACTCCCCCCTCGCGGGAAAGCCGCGCCGCCAGCGCGATATTCTCGGTGGTGGCCGGAATCTTGATCACCACGCGCTGCGGCGAGAGCGCAGCCGCTTCTTGGGCCTGCACGGCACGCCCTTCTACTGTTTCCGCCGTCACCTGATAGAACACCGGCCCGCTGGTCGCCTCCAGCAGATCGCGCAGCACATCCAAGCCGTGCCGCCCAACTTTGGCGATGAGCGTAGGGTTGGTGGTGACGCCAAACACAAAGCCCAGCTCCATGGCCCGCTGGGCATCGTTGAGATCGGCCGAGTCGAGATACAGCGCCATGTGATAGGTACACCTCCTCCATGCTTGTTGCGCTTGCTTATTCCTCATCAGCGGCCTGTAGCAGCTGCAGCAGTCGATCCTCTTCGCTCTGCGGGGGGCCGTCGAGGCGTTCCTGATGACGCCGTGCCAGCGCTGCCGCCAAAGGCGAGGCTCCTGCTGCCAGCATGTCCTCCGCCGACCAGACGGGATGCTCCTGTGCGATCACAAAAGCCCGCCGCCAGCCGCGTGGACGGCCTGCGCTCCAGCGGGCGGCCAAGTGCGGTAACAGGCGGCGCATCAGTACAACCAGCGTGCGCTCCGGCAACGTCAGCGGGTAGCGCGACTTACCCACGTCGTGTAGCAGCGCCGCTGTCAACAAATCGGGGTGATGGTGCCCCTGCGCCTGCAGGATTTGCAGCACGCGCAGGGCATGCAATTGCTCACTGCGTCGCATCCGTTGGAAGAGCGCCATTTGCTGCGCCGAAAGCACCTCCGCTGCCGCGCCGAAATCTACCGGACGGGCGAAGGCGATCAGCGCGGCCAGCCCTTGCCTCATGCGGCGGCGGATGCGTGCGATCACAGTCCCAACAGCAGGCGCATGATGAAGCTGGCCGGCGTGCCGATCAGCCACCCCAGCACGTTCAAGTAGCGCAGGGCCGGGCTGATGACCGTTAGGCTGGGCACGATAAAGGAGAGGGCAATCAGCCCGAAGAGCACATATTGGCTTTCCATGCGGTGGCGCTCCCACCAGATCGCCAAGCGCGGCGGCAGCGCGGCCAGCGTCACCGTCCAACCGTCCAGCGGGAAGAGCGGCAGCACGTTGAAGACGAAGAGCAGCACGTTGAGCAATACCATATCGGTGAGCAGCCGCCCGGGCGTGGGCAGGATGCCGCTGACCGTGCCGGCCGGTGAGGGCTGCATCAGCCCGAAGCGCAGCGGCAGCGCAAACAGCGCCGCGATGATCAGGTTGGCTACCGGCCCTGCCAGCACGGCGAAGAACATCCCCCAGCGCGGGTTGCGCATTCGGTAAGGGTTGACGGGCGCCGATCCCAGCACCGCAAACCCCACCAGCACACCGACGAGGAAACCGGGCCAGTAGATGTTGGCACGCGGGTCAAGCGTCATGCGGCCCATGTCGCGGGCGGTGGTGTCCCCCATGCGGAAGGCAACGTAAGCATGGGCGAACTCGTGGACGCTCATCGCCACGAGCAGCACGATAATGCGCGAGATGAGGCTAGCAGGGGTCAGATCGAGCATGGGACAGTCTCCTTGATCCTTGGACGGCGGGACTCACCTTCCCCGCAACCTGCGGCTGTCCTCCCCTCCTCGCTCGGTGGAGGGAAGGTTGGGGGCGAGGCTACTTGCTGTCGATGTCGATGAGGCCCATCTTGATAGCGTACTTCACCAGTTGCGTGCGGCTGTGCAGCCCCAACTTGCGCATGATATTCTCGCGATGCCG
>DAOTYL010000233.1:0-15488 GCA_034434955.1 Anaerolineae bacterium
CCTTCCTTCCCCAGCAACCGGACTTTGAATACATGGCCGTCATCCAGCCGGTGGTGTTTGCCTTTCCGGCCATCGGCCTGCGCACCATTTTTCAATTCCTGCGCGAACGCCTCAAGGCGCGCGCGGCACTTCTTGCTACTTCGGCTGTGAGTGCGACGGTAGGGATATTGATTGTAGGCCATGCAGCGTGGTCCTATCGCGATTACTTCCTCATATGGCCCACGCTAGGGGACGTGCGGCTGGATTATCAGGCCGATCTGGGCCTCATTGCCCATTATCTGGATACCAGCGCTGATCCCACGCCGGTGTCCGTGTGCTCAACGCCTGTGGATCGCGGTGACGATCCCCTCGCCCTGACGAATGCCGAACTGCTGGGTTACCTGATGCACCGCCAGGATCTGCCTATCCGCTATTTCGACTGCACCCAGTCTTTGGTGCTGGCCAATGGCGGTGAGTCGCAGCGCCTCATCTTCCCACGCGGACACTATTACGACCATCTGCCCGGCCCCCTGCTGATCTGGATGCGCTACGCTCGTGATGAGCATGTGCCCGGCATTCGCCCTGATGTGGTAATGCGCCTTGACGTGAGCCGTGAGATTGCCGATTATGTGGGTGCGTTCATCACCACAGCGCTGACCGCCTGGCCGCCTGAAGCCAACGATCCCCAGTTGGCCACATTGCCCGTTCCCTTTGGCTATAACATCACCTTTTTGGGCTATGAGATTCGAGATGACACTGTCCGTGCTGCCGACTGGGTGGAGCTGGCCACCTACTGGCGCCTTGACGGCCCCCCACCGCCCGAACTCACGCTGTTTGCACATATGCTAGGCAGTCCGGTTGTTATCCTTGCTCAGGATGATGAGCTGGGAGTGCAGACCGCTACCCTCCACCCTCGTGACATCTTCATTCAGCATAGCATGATCCAGACGCCTGAAGGGACGGCGCCCGGACTCTACACGCTCTCGGTGGGCCTCTATTTCCCTCATAGTGGCCAGCGTTTGCCCGTCTTGGAAGGCGGTATCATTAAAGCAGATCGCCTTTTCCTGCGTCCGGTTACCGTTTTGCCATGATCCGAATTGATGGCTCTCAAGGAGAAGGGGGCGGCCAAGTGCTGCGCACAGCGCTGGCCCTCGCTGTCTTAACTGCCCAGCCGGTTGAGATCACGCGCATCCGTGCCCGGCGACGCAACCCGGGGCTAGCCCCCCAGCACTTGGCGGGGGTGCTGGCTGCGGCGCGCATCTGCAACGCGGAGGTGGAGGGGGCGCGCATCCGCTCTACGACGCTCACCTTTCGCCCCGGTAGCCCACCTCAAGCAGGGACCTACGAGTTTGACATCAGCAAGATGGCGGAGCAGAGCAGCGCTGGAGCGGTTACCCTGCTGCTTCAGACCATCCTATTGCCGCTGGCGCTGGCGGATGGCCCCTCCCGCCTGCTGTTGCGCGGTGGCACACACGTGGCGTGGAGTCCACCGGCGCACTATGTAGAGTGGGTGCTGTTGCCGATGTTGGCGCGGCTGGGCCTGCGGGCCTCTATGCGGTTGATCGAGTGGGGATGGTATCCCGTCGGCGGGGGGCAGATCGAGGTGACCGTAGAAGGACGTGCGCATCTGCGGGGCATCGACCTAACGGAGCGCGGCCCGCTGGTTGAACTCAAAGGGGTGGCGGCGGTCAGCAACCTGCCCTCGCATATCCCCCAGCGCATGGCAGCAAGGGCCAACAACCTGCTGCGCGAGGCCGGGTTGCCCGGCAACGTCCAGCCCCTGCGCACGGGAGGGCTGTCTACAGGAGCAGGCATCTTCATCGCAGCTTGCTATGAGCACAGCATCGCGGGTATCAGCGCTCTGGGCGAGCGGGGTAAACCCTCCGATGTAGTCGCTGAGGAGGCCGTCGGCCCCCTGATCGCCTTCCATCGCCAGTGGGCCGCGCTGGATGAGCACCTGCCCGATCAGCTCATTCCGGCGCTTGCGCTGGCCGAAGGGCCGTCCGTTTTGAGCACGGTCGCCATTACGCGGCATGTCCTGACCAACATCGACATCGTCCGCCACTTTGTCCAGCGGTCAATCATCGTTGAGGGTGCAGAGGGACAAGCGGGGATAATCCGCGTGGAGGGGACATCCACCCCTTAGGTGCAGGGAACGCTACCCGCGTGCCAGCATCTCCTGGGCCATCGCTACCGCCTCGGCGGTGGTGGGCAGAATGCGCTGCCACAGCCGGTCGACATCCAGCACAAAGCGACGCAGCACACGCGAGCGCAACCGTCCGGCGATGTCAGGCCGTATTTCGTCGTAGAAGCCATCCGGCCCCAGGTGGTAGAAATTGACCATCTGGCGGGCCGGATCGATCAGCCAGTACTCTTGTACTCCTGCCTCTTCATAGGCCGCGAATTTCTCGCCCCGATCGAGGGCTGTGCTTTCGGGCGACACGATCTCAATGATGATGTTCGGCGGGCCCTCAATGTAGGTCTCCTGCAGACGGTCGAAGTTGGTATTGGAGATGAAAACGATGTCGGGCTGGTAGATTTGCCACTTGTTCAGACGCACCTCAAAGGGCGCATCGCGCACCAATCCCGCATCGGTCAGCTCCACGAAGCTTTTGAGCAACACGGTGACGTATAAGCATACGTCCTGATGGCGCCCGCTCACCGGCCCTAAGGGACGGTATACAGGACGTTGAGAGGCCGGAGCAGGCTGCTCTTCCGGAGCCTCCGGTGCGAAAAGCTGGTCGAAGCTAAGCTGCTTGGCCTGTTCGGAGCTGTGCTCCAGTTCATCAAGCAGCGACGGCATACCCATTGGTGCTCCCTGTCATATCTGATACATACGACCTTCTTACCTAATTATATCATAAAGCAAGGGGGATCAAGGTGTGGTGACACAACTTATTAGCAGATTGGGGAATGTAGAAAAGCCGCTTGTAGCGATTTGGCTGCCTGCTCGGCGGCGGCTATACTTCCCGGCATGGCAGATGCGCCCAACTCCTCCGTTGCTGCGGCTCAGTCCCCCAACCGTGCGCTCACCGGCAGACAGATCGCACAAGCGGCGGGTGTGCTTGTGTTGGGCTTTGTGCTGAGCCGCCTGTTAGGGCTGCTGCGCGACGCCATCCTTGCGGCCATCTTCGGCGGCGGCACCGCTTTTGAGGCCTATGTGGCTGCTGCCCGTCCACCGGAGACGCTTTTCTTTGTGGTGGCAGGGGGAGCGCTGGGATCAGCCTTTATCCCCACTTTTACTTCCTATCTGGAACAGGGAGAACGGAAGGAAGCCTGGCATCTGGCCAACGCTGCCATCACGCTTATGGCACTGATCATGGTAGCACTGGCCGGGCTGGCGGCGATCTTCGCTCGTCCTATTGTGGCGAGTGTGCTCGCCCCCCAATTTGAAGCGCAGAAACAGGCGCTGGCCGCTGACCTCATGCGCATCATGATGCTCTCCCCTATCATCTTCAGCATCAGCGGCTTGCTGATGGGCATCCTCAACGCTCATCAGCGCTTCTTGCTGCCGGCCATTGCGCCGGCGCTCTACAACGTGGGCATCATCTTCGGTGCGCTCTTCCTCAGCCCGCTGATGGGGGTTTATGGGCTGGCCTGGGGGGTTGTGCTTGGCGCCTTGCTGCACCTGCTGGTGCAGGTTCCGGGGTTGGCGACACTGCGTATGCCCTACCGTCCGGTGTTTGATATTCGCCACGCGGGCGTGCGCGAGGTGGCGCGGCTCATGGGGCCGCGTGTGTTGGGGTTGGCGGTGGTGCAGGTCAACTTCTGGGTCAACATTGCGTTGGCGTCGGGCATGGTGGAGGGCAGTGTGGCAGCGCTGACGCGCGCCTGGGTGGTGATGTTGCTGCCGCAGGGGGTCATTGCCCAGTCGGTGGCGAACGCCGTCTTTCCTACCTTCTCTATCCACGCAGCGCGGGGAGAACAGGAGCGGTTGCGCCTTGCGCTGGGGGAAGTGCTGCGGGCCGTCCTGTTCTTGGCCATTCCGGCCAGCGTAGGGCTGATCGTGCTGCGCCTGCCAATTGTGCGCCTACTCTTCGAGCGTGGCGCTTTCACAGCGGAGGATAGCGCTGCAACGGCTTGGGCGTTGCTTTTCTACGGGCTGGGGCTGGTGGCACACTCGCTGGTGGAGATCGTGACCCGCGCCTTCTATGCCCTGCATGACACACGCACGCCGGTGCTGGTGGGCAGCGGGGCCATGATCCTGAATGTGTTGCTTAGCCTCACATTGATCCGGTGGATCGGCGATCCGACCAGCCTCACACATGGGCCGTTCGCCGGGCTGGCGCTGGCCAATACCTTTGCCACAACGCTGGAAGGGGCCACGTTGCTCTTGCTGATCCGTCGGCGCGTGGGCGGTTTGGAAGGACGCCGCACTGCCGTCGGACTGTTGAGGTCGATAGCGGCCAGTGCGGGGATGGGGCTGGTGTTGTGGGCGCTCCTACCCCTGATCGAGAAGTGGGGGCAGTACGTTGGCCCTCTGGCAGGGGTGGTTGCTGGTGGCTGTGTCTTCATTGCGCTAGCCTGGCTTTTAGGCAGCGAAGAAGCACACCTGTTGCCTCTCCTAATTAGCCAGCGGCTGGGTAGGAAACAGAAGGGCAGGGCCTAGCCCCGCCCTCTGTTTTCTAGCTCGGGCGTTTTCAAGCGGTGGCCTCAAACGCCCGTTGAGGTACTTCCACTTTCTCCACTTTCACCGCGCAGACCTTGTACTCCGGTATCTTGGCCACCGGGTCCACCACACCGTTGGTCAACACGTTGCCCAACGCCTCGGCAAAGTGGAAGGTCATGAAAACCAGTCCCTCGCGGGGTCGCGGGGTGACCTTTGCCCGCGCCGTTACCGCGCCGCGCCGTGAGGAAATGCGTACCCAATCGCCATCACGGATACCCAAGCGGCCGGCATCCGCCGGGTGAATCTCCACGCGCTCCTCCGGCGCGAGGAACTCCAGCCCGCCCACGCGGCGCGTCATAGTACCGGTGTGGTAATGCTGCAAGATGCGCCCTGTGGTCAGCATGAAGGGGTATTCGTCGTCAGGTAGCTCAGCGGCGGGCTGATGGTGCACCGGCGTGAAAAGTCCCAGCCCGCGTGAGAATTTTCCGACGTGCAGGATGGGCGTGCCCGGATGGTCACGGGAAGGACAAGGCCATTGGAGGCCTTCCCCCTCTAAGCGGTCAAAGTGGATGCCGCCGTAGATGGGCGAAACCTCAGCAATCTCGTCCATGATGGCCGCCGGATCGGCATAATCCCAGCCATGCCCGCCCATGCGCTGCGCCAGATCGCTGATGATTTCCCAATCGGCGCGGGCTTCACCGGGCGGATCGAAGGCTTTGCGCACGCGCTGCACGCGGCGTTCCGTGTTGGTGAATGTGCCATCCTTCTCGGCGAAGGCCGCAGCAGGGAGGATCACGTCAGCGTAAGCGCCGGTCTCATTGAGGAAAATGTCTTGACACACAACGAACTCGGCCTGCTCCAGACACTCTGCCACATGCATGGCATCGGGATCGCTCATGGCCGGATTCTCGCCCATGATGTACAGCGCCCGTACCCTGCCCTCGTGCGCTGCTTGGAATATCTCGGTCACTGTTAGGCCAGGCGTGGGCGGGGGTTGTGGAACGCCGTAGTAGGCCGCCATCTTCTCACGCACGGTCTCATCGGTGACGCGCTGATAGCCGGGATAGACGTTGGGCAGGCCGCCCATATCGCAAGCGCCCTGCACATTGTTTTGTCCGCGTAGAGGGTTAACGCCTCCGCCGCGCACACCCACATTGCCTGTCAGCATGGCGAGGTTAGCCACTGCCAGCACGTTCTGATGGCCGGTAGTGTGCTGCGTGATACCCATCGCGTAGAAGATGGCCGCCGGACGGTTGCTGCCGTAGATGCGCGCAGCACGGACGATGTCCTCTGCCGGCACGCCTGTGATCTGGCTCACACGGTCAGGCGGGTACTGCTCTACGACGGCCCGCCACGCCTCAAAGTTCTCGGTGCGCTGGGCGATGAAGTCCGCATCGTACAGGTTTTCTTGCAGGATAACGTAGGCTAGCCCGTTGAGCAGAGCGATGTCCGTACCTGCATCGTGCTTGAGGTGTAGCACTGCAAAGTCGGCCAGCTCGATGCGGCGCGGGTCAGCCACAATGAGCTGTGCGCCATGCCGCCGTACTGCTTGCTTGATCTGCAGGCTGATGACAGGATGCTGCTCGGTGGTGTTCGTGCCAATAGCCAGAATGGCTTTCGCTTCCACAATATCCGCGATGGAGTTAGTCATCGCGCCACTGCCGAAGGCCTGCCCAAGGCCTGTCACCGTTGAGGCATGGCACAGTCGTGCGCAGTGATCGATGTTGTGCGTGCCGATCACCTGCCGGGCGAACTTCTGCATGAGGTAATTCTCTTCATTGGTGCACTTGGCACTGCATAGGAAAGCAATAGCGTCGGGGCCGCTCTCGGCCTTGATCGCCCCTAGCCGTGCAGCGATGAGATTGAGCGCTTCATCCCAGGTGGCAGGGTCTAGCCGCCCGTTGCGACGGA
The DNA here is from genome assembly GCA_034434955.1 of Anaerolineae bacterium. Lineage (GTDB taxonomy): Bacteria > Chloroflexota > Anaerolineae > Aggregatilineales > UBA3940 > DAOTYL01. The sequence goes on from DAOTYL010000233.1 coordinate 6,500, forward strand.
TAAGCGGCGTCGTCAAACGATCGGGGTGCCACAGGAACTCGTGTCCAAAGCGGCCCTTAAGGCACAGCTTCCCGTAGTTGGGAGGCGCATCAAACGGCGCGCAGACGCGGTACACCATGCGCTCCCTTACGTGGAGGTCAATCTGGCAGCCCACCCCGCAGTAGGGGCAAGTGGTACGGACAACGCTATCGGCTTCGATCATGCTTGCTCTCTCCCTGTGCGCGGCGTTTCGCTATAGCGGAGTGTACACGAAATCCCCACCCCCACGTGAGAAACAATCGGCCAGAATCCGGCGGACAAAAGTCACAGCCTTCGTGAGAGCACAGGCTACCTCAAGGACTTGCCCATAGTTCGAGCGCGGCATGGCGGCAAAGCAGTGTCGCACCTTGACAGCTACACCATTTATCTGTACATTGGTTTTATCTGAAGTTCTATAGAAATTATAGACTTTGACCAATAGTGCGATGAGACTTTCCAAACGGGGCGAATACGGCCTGCGGGCGATGATCGAATTGGCCTCCCACAAGGGGGAGAATGGCGTCGTACAGATCAGAGACCTCGCCGAGAGCCAACAGATTCCGGCAAAGTTCTTGGAGCAAATCCTGTTGACACTGAAGAACGCCGGCTTGCTCAACAGCAAGCTAGGGGCCGGTGGAGGGTATTACTTGGCGCGTCCCCCTGAGGAGATCACCTTAGGGCAGATTGTGCGTGTATTGGATGGCCCTCTGGCTCCTATCCGCTGTGTGAGCCAGATGGCCTACGAGCCGTGCGGGTGCCCTGATGAGAAAACCTGTGGCCTGCGCCTCATCATGCTTGACGTGCGCAACGCCATCGCCGCCATTCTGGATAGCACCACTCTGGCCGATGTGAGCGCTCGCATCGAGAGGGTACGCCAAGAGAGCGGCTAGGTGCCGAGTAGAGCTCCACAGCGGCCTGATTGATGGAGTAACGCTAGGAGCAGCAGGGCAGATTTTTAGGGCATTAATGTCTATCATTACAATAGACATTATAGACTATATGGTACTTACTTTATGAGGCAGCCTTCAACAAAGGGGCAGTTTCCATGATCCTGAACGACCTTCCACTTAGCGTGAATGTCCTACTCTTCGCTCTGGTCGGATTCATCGCCCAGATGGTTGACGGCGCATTGGGCATGGCTTACGGCGTCAGCTCCAACACCCTGCTGCTCAGCCTGGGTCTGCCACCACGTATCGCCAGCGCCTGCGTGCACACGGCGGAGATGTTCACCACCGCAGCATCGGGGCTTTCGCACTTCAGAGTAGGGAATGTGAACAAGAGCCTGGTGCTCTCACTGATCGTGCCGGGTGTGGTCGGCGGAGTCGCCGGTGCCTACATCCTCACCGAGGTCCCTGCCGACATCATCAAGCCAATTGTTTCTGCTTACCTATTGGCCATGGGAGCGGTGATCCTCCTCAAGGCTTTTCGTAAGGCTCAAACGGCGGAGGGGACACCCCGCCCCATCCTGTTGGCACTAGTAGGCGGCTTTCTGGACGCCATCGGTGGAGGTGGATGGGGGCCGATTGTCACCAGTACGCTGGTAGCGCGGGGGCACGAACCGCGCTTCATGATCGGATCGGTCAACGCCGCCGAGTTCCTCGTTACCACCTCAGAGGCCATCACTTTCTTCATTGCCATCCCGCTGCTTCTCAGGGATCACTGGCCGGCGATCGTCGGCTTGCTACTGGGCGGCGTGATCGCTGCGCCGCTGGCAGCGTATATCTGTAAGAGGTTGCCGGCCAAGACGCTCATGATCATGGTCGGGGTGCTTATTATCCTGCTCAGCCTGCGCACTATCTACCTGACCCTCTGGGGATAGCCCACCTGCTGCGCTGCCCCTTGCCTGTTGCCGGCCCATAGCCCATAATTGGCGTCGAGCGAACGGGCTGTTCAGCAGGAAGGGTGGGTTATGAGCGATCTACCAGTGCGCGAGATGGTGCTCTACAAACACGGGGTGGGCTTCTTCCGGCGCGAGGGCAGGGTCAACACCGAGGCTGTCACGCTGACTTTCCGCCACGACGAGATCAACGATGTGCTGAAGAGCCTGGCCGTTTTTGACCGTGAGGGTGGCCAGGTGCTTGGCATCCACTACCAGACTCCGCTGGATCGGGCAGCCCGCCTTGCCGATAGCTCCATCCGACTCTCCGACGATGCCAGCCTGTGCGACCTGCTGCGCGATCTGCGGGGCCGCACCGTTGAGCTGATCTTCAGCGAGGAAGTCGTGCGTGGCCAGATGATCGGTATTGACCGCGCCGATGAGGATGTGCTGAGCGATTCGTTACTCTCGGTTATCCGCGAGACAGATGGTGAAATTGGGATTTTCCGGCTGAAGACGCTGCGCGGGATACGGCTCCTCGACGCGCAAGCCCAGCATGACCTGCTCTTCTTCCTCGACACGAGCAAGAGCGAGGAATTGCGGCGGCACGTCACCCTACGCCTCAGCCCGGGCAAACATCGGCTGACCGTCTACTATGTGGCTCCTTGCCCTACCTGGCGCGTCAGCTACCGACTGGCGGCTGAAGCGTCGGAGGATGGGCAATCGGGCACAGCGCTGCTACAGGGTTGGGGGCTGTTTGACAATCGGCTGGATGAGGACCTGAAAGACGTTAAGGTTACGCTGGTGGCTGGTCAGCCGATCTCCTTCATCTATGACTTATATGCCTCGCACATTCCGCAGCGCCCAGTGGTTGAGGACGAAGCACGCATTGCTCCCGGCCCGGTGGAGTTCCGCGCTCCGATGAAGTCCGCTCCCCTTGCCGCGGCTCGCCCCCTAGGCCGGATGCTGGAAGAAGAAGAGGAAGCGATGGCTTATGCCCCGCCCTCTCCAGTGCCGCTGGATACCGAGCACGCCTTGACGCGGGAGGCGCTAGAGGGGGCCATACAACGGGCCGCCGAGGGGCGCGAGGCGGGCGAGTTCTTTGCTTATGAGGTGACTACGCCGGTCACTGTCAAGCGCGGCGAGTCGGCGCTGGTGCCGATCATCGGCGCCGAAGTCCGTTACACCCGCGAGTTGCTCTACAATGGGGCCAAGTTGCCCAGATATCCGGTGGCTGCACTGCGCTTCACCAACACCTCCGGCCTGACGCTTGAGCGCGGCCCGGTGACGGTCATCGAGGATGGTGAATACAAGGGCGAGGCCATCGTGCCTTTCACCCGCTCCGGTGGTGATGTCTACCTTCCCTATGCTGTGGAGCTTGGCGTCCGCGTCACGGAGCGGCACGAACAGCACACCGAGATGGCTGGGCTGAGCCTGCACGAAGGCTATCTACTCATCAATGAGTATCACGTGCATAGCACAACCTATGTGCTGGAAAACGACACGGCCAAGGATCAGGTGGTGACCATCGAGGCTCCCATCCGTAGCGACTTTGAGCTCGTTAACACGCCTCCGCCGGATGCCGAAACCGCTGCCGAACGCCGCTGGCGCGTCCGTGTTCCTGCACGCGAGAGCGTCCTCTTTGAGCGTCATGAGCGTCGCTTGACGTGGCGCCGCGAGGAGGTGCGCAAGCTGGATTATCGCCGCCTACAGCGCTTTTTTGAAGAACGCTGGCTCGATCAGGCGGCCTATGAGCGCCTGACGGTGCTGCTGAATAACTTGGCGCTCATCCAGAACGCCCACGCCGAGCAGAAGGCGCTTAAGGACGAGCGGGAGGAGATTTACGCTCGGCAGGCGCAACTGCGCGAAAATCTGACAGCGCTTAAGCCCGCTGGTGAGGAAGGAGTGTTGCGTGCTCGTGTGCTGAGTCAGCTCAGCGCTACCGAGGACCGACTGGAGAATATAGAGCGTCGGCTCGCGGAAATTGCGGCGCAAATTGAGCAGGCCGAGAAGCAGGTTGAAGAAGCGCTCAACATGCTTGGTGAGCAAACTGGCGCTTCGTGAGGAGAAGCGTACCGCTTCACAAATACCGGTGCTCGCGGAACCAAGCCACCGTGTCGCGCACGGTCTCTTCAAAAGGACGCGGCACTAGGTCAAACGTTTGCCAACCCTTCAGGGGGTTGAGCGGCTGCCAGTAGGGCAATGCACGCATGGTGGCGTTGAGTGGCAAGTGCAGCACCTCGGCGAGGCGCAGCAACCTGCTGGCTGTTCTCATGCTCAACGTGAGGGTGGGGGGCCGAACCCCTACAATGCGTGCGGCTTCGCGTAATGCCTCGGCGATATTCAGGTTGTGCCCGCCAATAATGTAGCGCTCACCTGATGTGCCCAGCGTAGCCGCACGAACATGCGCCAGCGCTACATCGCGCCCGTCTACCATGTTGATCACTGCATCCACGGCGAGTGGCATCCGCCCTTTGGCCAACATCAGCAGAAGCTTGCCGGTGGTTGGCTTCACATCCCCCGAGCCGAACACTGCTGTTGGACACAAGATGACAACCGCTAGACCATCCCGCGCGGCACGCACGGCTTCTAACTCCATTGCCCATTTGGCCTCATAGTAGGCGTTCCATGTGGAGCCGGGCAGATAGGCGTCGCGCTCGTCGGCTAACCGTCCTGCTCCTGGCGGCGGCGGGCCGATAGTGCTCAACGTGCTGGTGTAGATCACCCGCCCTACGCCCGCTCGGCGGGCTGTCTCAAGCACGGTGCGCATCTCGTGTACACCGCGCTGCATAGCATAACGTACATTGCGCTCCGTCTCCGGATAGTAGGCCGCCGCATGGAAAAGCACGTCCATGCCCTGCATGGCCTCATACAGGGTATCCGGCTGGTTGATGTCCCCCTCACGCCAGATGACGGGCACATCGCCCACCGCGCCGACTGCACCAGTGCGTCGCCGCAGACCGTGCACCTCGATGCCGGCAGCGTAGGCTGCGCGGACGATCTGCCCGCCGATAAAACCGGTTGCCCCTAGAACAAGTGCCCGCATGAGGCATCCTCTCCGAGGTATCTGCTACTTGTTCCCGTGCACCTGAGCGTTGGGGAAGTTTAGATCGTCTCCCTCCCAGGTCAGCGCTTGCACCTGCTCACGGGCGATCGGCTCATCCATCAGCTGTGCTGCCAGCCGATAGAATGCATCAGGGTCACCGCTGGTAAAATAAGTGACCTTACCGGTGTGCGTCGCGTCATTTTGCTGGGCTCCGATCACGCGGGCTGTCTGGCGTGCGATGGCCGGGCTGGGGTCTACGATTGTCACCTGTGGCCCGGCCACCTCAGCCAATACTGGCTTGAGGAAGGGGAAATGTGTGCAGCCCAGCACAAGTTGGTCGATGCCAGCGGCGAGCAGGGGAGCAAGGTAGGCCCGTGCAGCTTCCCACACCGATGGGGTGTCTAGCTCTCCCCGTTCCACCAACGTCACAAAATCCGGACAGACCTGCGTCACGACGTTAACCCCTTTAGCGAAGCGGTCGATCACACTGGCGAATAGCTCTCCCTGATAGGTAGCCTTGGTGGTGATCACGCCAATCACGCCGGTGCGCGTGTTCTGTGCCGCAGGCTTCACGGCAGGCTCCATACCCACGAAAGGCACATCCGGAAAAACCTCCCGCAGGTGGTGTAGGCTGGCTGCCGAGGCAGCATTACAGGCAATTACGATTACTTTGGCTCCCTGCTGGAGAAAAAAACGTGTGATGCTTCGCGCAAAGCGCTGAATTTCCGGAAGCGGACGGGGGCCGTAAGGCACATGGGCCTGGTCGGCAAAGTAGAGCACATCTTCGTGCGGAAGCAGTCGACGCACCTCGCGCAGGATGGAGAGGCCACCTACTCCCGAGTCGAGCATGGCGATAGGGCGCGAATCTGCTGCCACTTCTTTACCTCACCGAATACAAAAGGGGGCATACGCCCCCTCTCTGTTCACTTGCGTGCTGCTGCAACCAGCGCCTCGAAGAGGTGGCGCATAGGTGGATGGCGATCGACCAACGCCTCTGGATGCCATTGCACACCGATGATAAAACGCCTATCAGGAATCTCTACCGCCTCCACGATGCCATCGCCTGCTCGGGCAACGATGCGCAGTCCATGCCCCAGTTCGGCCACTGCTTGATGGTGGAGGCTGTTGACGCTCAAATGACTACCGTTCAGGTCCAGTGCGGCGTACAGTTTGCTATCGGGCGTCACAGTGACTTCATGGGCGAGGTATCCAAATGCTTCGTCGGAGTGGGTTTGGTGTGGTAGAGCGCTTACCACTTCATCAGGAATGTGCTGGATGAGCGTGCCGCCCAGCGCCACATTCAGCACTTGCATGCCCCGACAGATAGCCAGCAGTGGTTTATCATCTTCCACAGCCCATCGTACAAGCTGTATTTCTACCTCATCCCGTTGTGGGTCAACGTCGGATGTGTGTGGGGAGATCACGGAGGCATGGTAACATGCCGGGTCTACATCGCCGCCGCCGGAAAGGACAACAGCATCTAGCCGCTCGTAGATGCGCCGCAGCCCTGCCCGCTCTACCTGAAGCGGGATCATAACCGGCGCACCTCCGGCGATCTCAACTGCATGAGGATAAGTAGGGCGCACCGCTAGGTAGAGTGCACCGGATGCAGGGGATGAGAGCGCACCGACCGAGATGCCAATCAGTGGAGCATCTGCCGTCATGAGGTGGTAGCCCGCTGTGCTCAGCGTTTTTCCTTCAGAACAGCACGTCTGCCTGTGCGCTTGCGCAGGAAGTACAGCTTGGCCCGCCGCACCCGTGACTTGCTCACCACTTCCACCTTCTCAATGCGCGGTGAGCGCATCAGGAAGGTCCGTTCAACGCCCACGCCGTGCGCAGCAGTGCGCCGAACGGTGAACATGCGGTTGTTGCCGCCGCCCCGAATGCTGATCACCGTGCCGGGGACGATCTGGATGCGTTCGCGGTCGCCCTCCACAATGCGCAGATGTACACGCACGTTGTCGCCGGGTTGAAGTTCGGGGATATTGGGATTGTCGGGCGCTTCAAGCGATCTCAAGAGCTCATCCATAGCCGTTGAACAGCGCGGATACAGTCTCGTTTTGGGACGCTCCGCGCTTGCCTCCTCTCGCCGATTCGGTAATTTCTTTTGCTTTCAGCAACCGACCGGCACAAACGCCGGCCGGGATATTTGTGCTGGGCAGTTGCGTCTAGTGACAAAAAAGTATTATAGCGCCCTGATGGCAAAACGATCAAAAAAGCGCCCGCGTAGCTAGTCCTTCCTCCCACCCAGGTAGATGCCACTCATCTGCTCCAGCGCCTTGACGATAGCCTGATTGCCCTCACCGCCGCATCCCTGCGCCTGAAGTACGCGGTAGAGATGGAAAGCAATGCTGGTACCCAACAACGGCACACCAAGCTGATCGGCAGCTTCCAGCGCCAGCCGCAGGTCTTTCAGCTGCAGATCGATGGTAAAACCGGGCTTCCAATTGCGCTCGATCATCTGTGAGCCACGGTTGCTCAGCATCCAACTGGCGGCGGCACCTCCCTCCACCGCGTTCAGCGTCTTATGCAGGTCTAGGCCGCCGGCCTGTGCCAGCAACAGTGCTTCGCTAATGCCCAGTGCATAGACCACCACCAGAATTTGGTTGACAATCTTGGCCATCTGCCCTGCGCCGTGCCCGCCTACGTGGGTGATGGTCTTGCCAAAAGCCTGCATGTAGGGCATTGCTCGCTCAACCTGTTCGGCTTCACCTCCCACCATGATGCTCAGCACACCTTTGGCAGCCCCTTCACTGCCGCCGCTGACTGGTGCATCCAGCATATGGATACCTTTCTCGGCCAGTTGTGCGGCCATCTCGCGGGTGGCCTGTGGGCTGATGGAGCTGTGGTCAATGACGAGCGTGCCCGGGCGTGCACCGTGTATGATCCCTTGTTCGCCCAGCACCACTTCGCGCACGTCGGGCGTGTTGCTGACGCAGATCATGATGATATCGCAGTGGGCGGCCAAATCTGCGGGGCTGATGGCCGTCTTGGCCCCTGCCGCCGCGAATTCCTCCATTTTGCTTGCGGTGCGGTTCCACACTGTCAGGTCAAAGCCTGCCGTGAGCAAGTGGCGGGCCATGCTGCGCCCCATGATGCCCAATCCGATGAAGCCGACCCGTTCTGGCATTTCTGCTCCTTGTTTTGGTATAGAAACGAACCCTATGCGTGGCTTTTTGCTCCGGTGCGCCCTACAATATACCGTAGAATTGCAAGAGGCCAATGGGACGGGTTATGTTCATCACGCACCTTGTATGACAAAAAGCACTACAGGGCATCTAGTAGAGGGCCTATTCTTTCTGTAGATATGTGAATAAGTGCATAATTGCACTGCCTTTTCGGGCCAAGGGGGAGTTATGGACGTCCGATTACGAGAAGAGATTTACCGCCTCCATGCCCAAATCTGTAACGGGTTGGCCGATCCCAACCGTATCTTGATCCTCTATACGCTGGCCGAAGCCCCGCACAACGTCAGCGAACTGGCAGCCAAACTGAAGCTACCCCAACCTACGATCTCGCGTCACCTCAAAACATTGCGTGAGCGGGGCATGGTGCGCGCCGAGCGAGAGGGGCAGACCGTCGTCTATTCGCTGGCTGATAGGCGCCTGATTGAGGCTTTAGACTTGTTGCGGGCTTTCATGGCCGATAGTCTAGCCAGCCAGAGCGCTCTGGCACGCACGGTGAGCGAAGAGCGCACTTCTTAGGCCCGGCCCTTACCCGCTTTCCGTCATCCGTCTATTCGCCTCATGCCCAGAGAGGCTGTTCTCTCTGGGCGTTTTGTCGTATCATGAGGACCAGCGCAGCCCCCTTTCCCGCCCTGTATTCCCCTGAGGAGGTCACCATGCGCTTTGGCACCACGGCCATACAGCTTGGTGTGGGAACGGCCATCATTCTCCTCTCCGGCAGCAACCTAGCGGCCATCACTGCGGCAGGAGCAGTGGTCGGGCTGGGGGTGGGAATCTTCATCAGCGCCAACTGGGCACTGGTCACCGATATTGTGCCCAACGAGGAAGCGGCACGTTATCTGGGCATGGCCAATATCGCCACAGCAGGGGGCAGTGGGCTGGGACGCCTGCTTGGCGCTCTGTTGATCGACCTGCTCAGCGCTG
>DAOTYL010000234.1:0-13572 GCA_034434955.1 Anaerolineae bacterium
GCTGGGGCGCACGCCGCTGCACATCATGGGATACAGCCTAGGCGGCGCGGTGGCGCTTTATGCCGCTCAGCGCCGCCCCGACCTATTCCGCTCGCTGGTGCTGTTGGGGGCCAATTACCATGCCCCTTCGCCAGAGCGCTTGCAACAGGTGCTGGGGCCGCCCGAACAGCGCCCCAACGTGCAGCAGCGCGTGTTTGATCCCCATCATGGGGTGGTGGTAGGCTGGGATAGCCCCCTTGAAACGTTTAAGATCGTGGTTAATCCTGCCCTGCTGATCTGTGGGGACCGCGACGAGTTCAACGATGCCGAGGACGTGTTGGCACTCTACCGCGTGATGCCCAACGCCGCAGCACTCATCATCCCCCACACCGACCACCTCGGATTGGTGCGCCACCCGATGGTCTTCCGCGCCTTGAGCGACTTCTACAGCCGTGTGCCGCGCTGATCCTCCAGCGGTTTGGTGTACACGCGATGGCGCTTATAGATGTTGAGGGGGATAAACTCATTGAGATCGGCGAGCATACGGGCGTTGGTTTCTTGTACCTGTACCAGATCGGCCTTCTGGTAACGCGAATCGCGCAGGGTCTTGATCATCTCGTCGTACAGCACGGCGTTTGCGCCCAGGCCCTGGTACTGCGGCAGGATAGCGTTGCCGTTGATGTTAATCCACTCCGTGCGGCGCTTCTCCAGCAGCAGAGCGATCCAGCCGAACGGCCACAGCCGCCCTTTGATGCGCTGGATGGCCGCCGATACATCGGGGTAGGCAAAAGTGAAGCCTACCAATTCATTGCCCTTGAAGATCAATTTCATCAGCGGGGGATCGGCGATGAGGATCAGGCGGTTGACGATGGCCTCTAGGTCCTCATCGGGGATCGGTGTGTAGGCCCACACGCTGGCAAAAGCGGCGTTGTAGGCTTTCTGGATCGTCTTGGCATAGCGCCGCAGCTCGGCCTTTGTCCTCAAGAGCGGCACGTGATAGTTGCCTCGCTCGCGGATTTTGCGGGCGATGCGCTCCACACGCTCGGTATAGACTGCCGTCTGGCGGTCTATGTAGGCCGAAAGGTAATCTATCTCCTTCTGCATCCCGCCGATCTCCACCCACTGGCGCGGGTAATAGGGCGGATTGTACGGGATGCCAATAGCCGGACGGTGCTCAAAACCCTCCACCAGCAGGCCCAACCCATCACCGGTGAGGAACCCTTTGGGGCCGACAAGGCGCGTCAGTCCCCGCGATCGCGCCCAGCGCTCGGCGGCCTCAAAGAGCAAACCGGCCACTGCGTCATCATCAACGGCTTCGTAAAGGTAAAGCAGCGCGTCCTTTGCGCCGCGATAGGCATTATGCGGGCGGTGCTCCAGCACGGCCACGCGCCCAACGGGGCGACCAGCATCGTCGCGCACCAGAAAGAAAGCCGCTTCGGAGTGCCTGTAGAACGAAAAACCCGGCTTGAAGCGTTGCCACTCGCCGGGCATCAGTGGCGGCACCCACTGCGGGATATTGCGGTAAATCTCAAAGGACAAGTAGATAAAGTCGCGCACATCGCGCCGATTGTCGCGCTTAACTTCGTTGACGATCATAGGGGCTCTTGATCCTCGTGTTCGGTAGGTGGCTTGTCTTCAGCATCTTCGTCTAGGCCGGGGATCCAAACAGCAACGCCTGTCTCTTTGTGAATGCGCTGCGCCAGCGCCCGCAGTTCGGCCAGCCTGAAGGCACCCTCCTCCTCGCTGGGTTGGCCTAGGATAACCAGTGTAATCCCTTCTTCCTCTATCGTTCTCCGCAGCTCCTCAACGAAGTCGCCATGACGGATAAGGTAAGTGGCTGCTACTCCCGCCTTCTCGGCCCGCTCAACGGCCATTGTCATCAGGAACTCGGCCATGCGGTCCATCTCGCTGACAACCAAGTCGGAGTGCAAGGCGTAGTTAGCGAAGGCCAAAAACTCCACATCTGTCACATAGAAGAAGATCAGCTCATCACTTGTCTCTTTGGCTCGGCGGATCGCTTCTTCTTGGGTACGTATGCTGGCCTCTCCGCCGCGGGTTGAGCATAATATCTTGCCCATCAAGGCTCCCTCTCAGAAGTGCAGGAACAACCACACACAGCCGATCGCCACAGTGATCAGCGTGGCAGGCGCACCTACCTTCAGGAACTTCTTGAACGTGACGGGATACCCCGCCCGCTCAGCAATGCCGGCTACAACCAGATTGGCCGATGAGGCGATCAGCGTCCCGTTGCCACCCATGTCCGCGCCCACAGCTAGCCCGTAATAGAGCACATTGTTTTGCGCACCGGGGATGTTGCGGGTCAGGAAGGCCACCACCGGCAACATAGCTGCCGCAAAGGGGATGTTGTCAATCACACCGGAGAAGAAAGCCGAGGTCCAGATAACGATCAACAAGGCTACGGTCAGGCTATTCCCTACCACCCGGCCCACTGCTTCTGCGATCAGGCTGATCAGCCCGACCTCTTGAACGGCGCCGATCACCATAAAGAGGGCTAGGAAGAAGATCAACGTCGTCCAGTCTACCACCCCCATCATCTGCTTGATGTCCTGATGCACCCACAACAGCATGGCTACCGCGCCGATAATAGCCGAGATAGCAGGCGTCAGGTGGAGCTGAGCGCCGAAGATGAACAGGCCCAGTAGCCCCACAAAAACCATGCCGGCACGGCGCAGTTTGAGCGGATCGCGTATCCTACCGTTCTCCTCCAGCCGCTTGAGCAGTGTAGGGGAGATTCTCGTGCTGGCTTTGCGATACTCCTTACGGTACCAAAGCAGGAGGAAGACCATCAGACCTGCCTCGGCCAGCAACACGCCGGGGGTCAGGTTGAACAAGAAGTCATTGAAGCTTAGGCCCTCGTAGGAACCGATCATGATGTTCACCGGCGTGCCGATCAGGGTGCTTAGCCCCCCCACGTTAGAGGCTAACAGGGCCGGCATAAGTAGCGAGAGAGGATTGATGCCCATCGCCAGTGCAATCTCAATAGTAATAGGCGAGATCAGCAGCATAGTGGTGACGTTGTCAAGCAGGGCAGTGGCGATGGCAGTGAAGCCCATCAGGATGATCACCAGCAGCCATACTTTGCCCTTTGAGAGGCGGTAAGCCTGATAAGCCAGCCATTGGAAGATGCCCGTTTCCTCTATCACGCCGATCACGATCATCATGCCCAGCAGCAGGAAAATGACCTCGAAATCCACGTGCCGCAGGGCTTGCTCAAAGGTGAAGACAAACAGCGAAGGTTCAATTGCGCCGCCCACGAAGCTGACGCCGAAGAGCACGGCCACCGCCAGCAGGGCAGCCAGCGTGTTGTGCAGCCGTTCGGTGGCGATAATGACCAACATGCCGACGAAGATCAACGTGGCCGCCCAAAAGCCCGCTGTCAGGCGCCGCTTGAGCACGGTGTCTTCCAGCACCAGGCCGCCATGGTCTAGAACGTCGTTCAGCTCGCGCAGCGAGGCCGTCCATGTGACCGGGTAGAAATGAGCGCGGGTGAACTCAATGCGTAGGCTGGTGACATCGTCATCGGGTAGGATCAGCACGTAAGAGCCATCACCCTGACTGATCGCATGGGCTACAGGCTCTCTCTCGTCGTTGATATAGAGCCTCACCTCAACATGCTCAACAGGTTCGCCCTGTTCATCCACCACACGGCCTGCGATGGCACGCACAGCAGCAGCCTGTGCTGCTTGCGGGGGCCTGATCTGCGCTGCCGCCCACAGACCCGCGATGAGGGCCAGCGCCAGCCAAGGGAGAAATCGCCGGAGGGAAGAAAGCAATCGCAAGCTGCTCACGGGGGTAAGCCAACCTCTAGGTGTGACGTCACGGCACCACCTCAATGGTGAGCCGTTCGCTGACGGTTACATTGCCTGCCGTATCGTAAGCGCGGAGCTCAATAAAGTGCACACCTGTCCCGCTGATAAACCAGCGCTCGTTAAAGGGCGCAATGGTGCTGATGGCGATCAGCTGCCCATCCACATAGAACTCCACGCGGTCCATAGAGATATTGTCTACCACGTTAGGTTGGATGGTCACAAACTCATCGGCCAGTCGATAAACCTGATGGTCGCTGGGGTACAGGATATCCACCGAAGGCGGCGTGTTGTCTACTGTCAGTGGAATGACGAACTCTTTAATGGAGTTGTCGGTGCGCACCAGTGTGAGGCGCAGACTGTAGAGGCCATCCAGCAGACGGGCATCCCAGATGCCTAGCTCCTCATTATAACGCGGTGTAAACTGATCGGTACCGATCTGCACCCATTCCGCAGGGCTAATGCCCTTGCCGTAATCCAGCCGATAGTAGCGGAACGCCGGATCGCGGGCATTGCCTTTGATGTGCACCGCGCCGCGCACGTAGCTAAAGGGCGCAGGGTCGGTGATCGCCACATCGCCGAAGGTATCCGGCAGGCCGACCTTGTCATATTCTGTAGGCGGCTGGGGGATGCCCGCCTCACGCGCCCAGTCGGCGGCCTCCGGTGGCAGCACCATGTATACGCGCTCTTCTACCAGCTCCGGTGGGGTATAAACCGTCGCCAGCAGGCCCGTCTCGCGGTTGATGCGGAAGGGCTGGTAAACGGTGTCGGGGTGCGTTGGCTCAGTGCCACGCCGGAAGATTTCACGCATGGTGGGGCAGTAAGGAGTGGGCAATAGGCCGGAGGTCTGACAAACCGTCATCTCCACGATATCATCGGGGCGCGGCCATGTCTCAACCGGCAGGTCGCGCAAGGTATATTCCATCACAGCGTGCCAGATCGGTGCCGCGCCCAAGATGCCCGGCACATCCACCATCGGTTCGTTGTCGGTGTTCCCCACCCACACTCCCACCACACGCTGAGGAGTGTAACCGATAGTGAGCGCATCGCGAAAGTCGTTGCTGGTGCCGGTTTTCACCGCTGCCGGACGGCTGAGCAGGAGCGCGCTGTTTTCGCCCACGCTGGGGCGGCGGGCCAGGTCATCGGAGAGAATGTCATTGATGAGATAGGCCAGCGACGGCTCCACAATGGCATTGCGTCCCAGCGTTGTGCCCTGTCCGTACTCCCATAGGATGTTGCCGTCGCGGTCTTCCACGCGCAGGATGAGCGTGGGGTCCAGTGTGCGGAAGCCGGGGCGACGCTGATCAGGTGGGGTGGGCGTACCGACCATCGTGCCGAGGTTGGCGAAGACACCGTAGGCATAGGTCATGTCAAAGAGCGTGGTCTCACCGCCGCCCAGGGTGAGGGAAAGGCCGTAGGTACCCGGCCCGCGATCCAGCGTGTTGATGCCCATCGCATGCGCAGTGCGGATGACGTTATCCACCCCTACCCAGCTCAGCACCTGGACTGCCGGAATGTTGTAGGAATTGGCCAGCGCACTGCGGATACTCTGCGGGCCGTGAAACTGACGGTCAAAATTCTCTGGCACGTAGGGTTGGTTGCTACCGCTGTCGAACGCAGTGCGCACATCCAGTGTCATGGTGGCAGGCGTGTAGCCCTGCTGGAAAGCCGTCAGGTAGGTGAAAGGCTTAAAGGCCGAACCGGGCTGGCGCTCGGCCAGCGCCACGTTAAAGTTGCCGTCAATGGCCGTATTGTAGTAATCCAAACTGCCCATCAAGGCCAGGACCTCGCCAGTCTGGGGGTTCAGCACCACCACCGCCGCATTGTTGACCTGATGATCGCGCCCTTGCTCCTCCAGCGGCAGGGGCGGCAGATAAGCTGCCGCCTCGCAGGGAGAGCCATCAGCGGCAGGGATGACCGTCTCCGGCGGGGCGCCGGAAAGGCGGGCAATATGCGTGCGGGCGGCACACTCCACTTGCAAATGCAGGGCGTAGTCCAGTGTGGTGTAAACCACCAGCCCACCTCGGTACACACGTTCCGGCCCGACGATCTCTTCTAGCTGCTTGCGGGCTTCAATGGCAAAGTGCGGAGCGAGCAGGTTAAAACGCTGCTCTGGCGGTCTGATCTCCAGCGGCGCCTCATAGGCCACCTCAGCCTGTTGCGGGGTGATATAGCCCTGCTCCACCATCCGATCCAGCACCAGCCGCTGGCGCTCTTTGGCCAGCGCAAAGTTGTCAATGGGATTGATGGCCGGGGATTGGGGGATGGCAGCGAGCATGGCTGCCTCGGCCAGCGTCAGCTCGCTGACGGGCTTGCCAAAATACACCCGCGCCGCTGCCTCCACACCGTAGGCTAGATTGCCGTAGAAATTGGTGTTCAGATACCACTCCAGTATCTGATCCTTGCTGTAGCGGTTGCTGATGCGGATGGCAAGGATGAGCTCCTTGATCTTGCGCTCTAGGCTGGGTAGGGTGCGTTCCTGCGGCTCAATGAGCACGTTCTTGACCAATTGCTGGGTGATGGATGATCCACCCTGCAACGGCTTGCCGAGGAGGTTGTTCCACGCCGCCCGCAGGATACCCTCCAGATCGTAGCCCGGGTTCTGGTAGAAAGTCTTGTCCTCAATGGCGATGGTGGCGTGGCGCAGGTCGGCGGGGATGTCTTCCAGCTCCACCCAGGTGCGATCGCCGCCCAGCGGATCGATCACCTCGTAGATCAGATGCTGACCGGTGCGGTCGTAAATCTTGGTTGTCCCAAAATCCTGCTCCACCGCCGCAATCGCCCCCGGCTCCGGCAGCTGCTGGGCGTAATAGGCGTACACGCTGACCACCGTCCCTACGCTGGCGAGCAGGCCCAGCAGGTTGAGGCCCACCGCTACCAGCGCCAGAGCAGTCAGCCAGCGGAGGATCAAGCGCATGCCGCTGCGGGCACGGGCACGCCGCCGTTGTCGTTGTTGGACGATCTGTCGCACGAGGCTCATGGCGCGGTCAGTTTACCACGTCGGCAGGCGGATTGAAAACCGAGCAGGGCGGGGGTACTATCAAGCCACAGACAGCGAGAGCAAAAGAGGCCGGACGCCGCGACTTGTGCCGCGTCGATCGCGTACACCCTTTGAGCGGGCAAATGGAGGAGTACCCATGGAAGCCCCCAAGCGTGTGCTTGCGGTGGGCAATGTGATAGATGAAACTCTCTTAGCGTATCTGCTGGAGGCCGGATTTGAGGCTGAACGAGCGACGGATGGGCAGGATGCCCTGAAGTCTGTGGAGCGTTCCGGGTTGCCGCACCTCATGCTGATCGCCCTCGACTTGCCGGACATGAGCGCCTTCGACCTGTGCGAGCGCATCCATACGTTAGCAGATGTGCCCATCGTCATCCTCTCGGAGCGAGACAGGCCGAGCCTCGCAGCGCAAGCCCTGCGGTATGCTGACGATTACGTACGCTGCCCCGTCGAGCCGGAGGAGCTGGTGATGCGTATGCGGCGCATCCTCAGCCGCATGGCCAATTTCAGCTACGCCTCCGGCCCTCAGCAGGAAGTTTGTGAGTCGCTGAAAGTGGACTATGCCCGCCGCTGTGCCATTGTGGACGGAGAGGAGCGGCGCTTGACGCCCACCGAGGCTGTGCTGCTCTCGGTGCTGATTAGACACGCCGGCGTAGCCGTAGACGCCGATACGCTTATCGAGCGGGCCTGGCGTGCCGGCGCGGAGATCAGCGACCGCAATGCGCTGCGCGTCCACATGCACCGTCTGCGGCGCAAGATTGAGCGCAACCCCCATCATCCCGCCTTAATCGTTACCGAGCGGGGGATAGGCTACACCTTCGTGGGCTGCTGAACGGCACGCTTCAGTGGATGGGGATAGTGGTCAACACCACATGGTCGCCAAGCGGCTGACCGTCAGGGCCGATCACGGGCAGGCGCTCCAACGAGGGCCAGCGGTAGGCCAGCACCCACAGTTCGTACTCCCCGGCGGGTAGATCATGGGGCAGGATAAAACCGTAGTTGTCGCGCAGCCGCTGGCCGGGCTGCCAGCGGCTGGTTGGGGCGAAGCCCCCTTCCGGCATCCGATCCTGCTGCAGGACAGGGCGGCCATCCGGCGCAATAACGAAGACCGCCACCGTGTAATCTTCTGCCATCGGCGCAAGGGCCTCCCACATCAGCGAGAGGCCTAGCATGTCACCTACGGTCTCAAGGTCAAACCCCACCAGCCGCATTCCCCCACCCAGTCGCACATCAAGTGCGTGGCGCGGCTCCTCATCCACAGAGGGTGCACGCAGGGGCAGGTATTCTATCAGGCGGACATAAGGGCTGAAGTCGGTGGCGCTTGCCTGATAGAGGTTCCGCGTCATGTACCACTCCACCGGACGCACCGCCCATTCCAGCCAGGGACCTTGATCGGCTACCAACCACAGGGGGTGACCGTTGTAGAAAGTGCCGCCCTCGCTGAAGATGTCCACCGTCCCCGCCGCATGAGAGCCGATCAACTCATCCAAATCATCCGAAACGACCTGCGGAGCCTGCTCCGGGCTGTAGCGCTCGCCCGGGGCATAAGGCAGGCTGTACCACGCTGCCGCGCCCTTGTAGTAGTTCATAAAGTGCGGCACATAAGTGGGCGAATTGAGCAGAATAATATCCTGCGGCTGCACATGCTCACTTAAGAAGGTACGCAGGGCTTCCAGTGCCGCATCGTCGCCCCGATAGCGCGGGTCATCGTAGGCACGCCAGAGGACGAAGGCCGCGAGCGCCGTGAGCACGACGGGCGTGCCCACCAACAGCGCAACGACAGCACGGCGCTGCAGGTCGTTACAGCGGCGCAAGCAGAAGATCGCAGCACCGAAGGCCGCCGCTGCCATAGCAAGCACACCCAGCGCCACCCCATCCGCAGCGGGGATAAGCCAAGCGATGTCCGTCTGCGCCTGCGGCAGGTAGAGCAGGCTGCCCAGCACCTGCGACCAGCGCACGTTCCAAGCAAGGGAAGCATCATAGGGCAGCAAGCCGGTTTGTCGGGTCAAGTGCGCCTCGTAATCGAAGAGGTCCACGTATACGCCGCCCATCTGCACGGCTACCCCACCAAGGGCGATCAAGCCGAGCAGCAGTCTCGGCCACAGGCTTGCAGCGCACAACATGTGCTCAATAAGCGGCAGCGCAGCCACCATCAAGAAGGGGACAAGCGGCAGCATATAACGCGGTCCCCAGCCTGTGCCGCCCTGCCACTGCACGCCCCGTATGGCGGCATAGGTAAGGATGAACAGCGCCGTCAACCCCAACGGCAGCCATGTCTCGCGCCAGCGCAGGCGGGAGGTCACAAGCGGAGCACCGAGTGCCAACAGCAGCGGTGGTGAATACCACCACAGCCCCCGCCCCGGGCTGAAGAGATAGCCTACGATGCCCGCTCCGGCCTGCGGCAACCCCTCCAGGAGGCGCAGGGCGCGATTGAGCAGCGCATAGCGCGAGACGGCAGCCTCCAACTGGGTGCGGAAGATCGTCACCCCCAGCGCGAAGAGCAGCGCCACCCCTGCCAAACCGATCAGGATGGCAGCGACCTGGCGGCGGTGTGTCTTGAGCACAAACCCGCCCGGATAGGCGATCAGCGCCAGCGCCGGCAAGGCGATCAGCGCCGCCTCTTTGCTCAGCAGGGCCAACAATGTCACCAGCACGCCAAAGCCCAGATAGGGCCAGTGGCGGCGTTCACCTGCCGCAAATACCTGCCGCCAGCGCGTCAGCAAGAAGGCTGCCGCAAACAGGTTGAGCATGGTGAGTGGCTCGCGGAAATACGTCTTGGTGTAGGGCCAAGCGAGAGTGCCCAGCCCGAACAACAGCGCCGCCGTGACCGCCGTGCGCTCCTGATACCCCAAATCAAGCGCATGGAGGAAGAGCAAAGCGCCGGTCAGAGCAGTAACGAGGGGCGTAAAGAGGAAGAGCACCTGAGCGTTGCCCACCCAGGGAATGTGATAGGCCAGCCAGTAAAGCGGCACCGAGAGTACAGGCTGCGCCGGTTCCACATCGGTGGTCTGAATAGGGCGCAGGTAGGCTGTCTGGTTGAGGCGCAGGTTACCGTGCACCGCTATGCTTTCGGCAGTATCCATGATAAAGCGCTCGTCGTCGGTGCGGGGAACACCCGAGAAGGTGAGCAAGTAGACGGAGAACAGCAAGCCGCCGATAAGCAGGGCAAGGCTTATGCGTCGTATCTCGCTGCCGGAGGAGGGGAGACCCATAGGCGATCAGCCGGTGGGCGGTTCGTGGGGGAAACGCACTTCCAGAAAAGCCAGTGCACCGATGAAGACGATCGCCAGCACGGCCAACAGCAGACGCGCTTGCTCCGGAGTGGCCTCGCGCAGCATCACGGCCAGCAGGCCCAGCGCGCCTGCCACGATGTAGAGCGTCATCACCGAACGGGCGGGAGTCATGCCTAGGATGGACACCAGCCGATGGGAGGTGTGATCGGTCCCTCCCTGATAAATGTGCTTGCCGCGCCGCAGCCGTGAGATCACCACCAACGTGGTGTCAAAGATGGGCACGCCGAGGATCAGGATGGGGATCATCCACGTGGCGGCCAGCGGTCGCCCTGCGAATTGCAGCTTAATGCCCAGCACGGCCAGCATGAAGCCGATCAGCAGGCTACCTGCATCGCCCATAAAAAGGCTGGCGGGGTTGAAGTTGTAGTAGAGAAAACCGATGCTTGCTCCCAGCAGTGCTGCTGCCAGCGTAGCTACCAGCGTCAGCCCTTCCAGCCCCGCTAGCAGGAGGAAGAAGCCGCTGGCAACCATCGCCAGCCCAGCGGCGAGGCCATCCATGTTGTCCTGAAAGTTGAGGGCATTGCAGATGCCCACCACCCAGAAGAGCGTGAGGGCAATGTTGAGCGCTTGTACGTCAAACAACTTGACCTGAATGCCCGCCCACACCAACAAGCCCCCTGCAATGAGCTGGCCGGCGATCTTCATCAGCGGATGGATGCCCCTACGGTCATCCCACAAGCCGAAGAGTGTTAACACGGTTGCGCCGCCCAGCACGGCCAGCATCTCGGTATAGGCACGCGTGCCGCTCACGATCACCGCACCCACCAGCGCCGCATAGATCGCCACGCCGCCCAGCATGGGCATCGGCGCCAGATGTACTTTGCGCGCCGAGGGGTTATCCACAAAATTGGTGGACTGCGCGAGGCGCCGCATCAGCGGGGTGACGATGAAAGCAATCAGGCCAGAGACCAAAACAATGGAAATGAAATAAGTCATGGCAACACTCTCTACGACGTTGGGAGGCGCACACCCTTCTTAGCCAGCAGATCGTAGTACAACCTGCGCATATCTTCCACCAGCCGCGCCGCGCCGTACCGTTCAAAAGCCCACTGCCGGGCTTGTGCAGTGCGCTCGCCACGCCCCTCGTGCAGGGCGTCAAGGATGGCCCCGGCCAGTGCATCAGCGTCCTCAGGCGGCACCAGCCTACCCAACCGTCCCTCTTGAAGGAGATCAGGCACGCCGCCCACCGCTGTTGAGACGACCGGCACGCCTGCTGCCATCGCTTCAATGAGGGACACAGGCGTCCCTTCGTTGCGCGAGGAAATCACCACCACATCCAGATCGGCGTACAGCGCAGGCAGGTCGGTGCGCCAGCCAGTGAAGTGTACCACCCCGCCTAACCCCAGCCGAGCGGTCAGCGCCTCCAATTCGGTGCGCCGCTCCCCATCGCCGATAATGAGGAAGCGTGCTTGAGGCAACACCCGCGCCACCCGTTGCGCTGCCTCCAGAAACAGATCGTGATTCTTGATCGGTACTAACCGCCCGATGATACCCACAAGCGGGGCCCCTGTCGAACAACCCAGTTCGCGGCGCAGCGTTCCCCGCACCCCGTCAAGGTTGGCGAATGGCTCCAGCGGCAGTCCCAGCGGCACCACGTGGATGCGCTGCGGCAGTGCAATGCGCAGAGCGACGAGGTCTTCGCGCAGGCGCTCGCTGACGGTAAGGATGGCATCCGAGAGACGAGCGGCAAGGCGCTCCAGCAGGATGAAGAAGTGCGTCTTGAGCGGGCCAAAGTAGCCGCGAAACACATGCCCGTGAAAGGTATGCACGATCACCGGCACACCGGTAAGGAAGGCCGCCAAGCGCCCCACCTGTCCGGCTTTGGCCGTGTGCGTGTGGACGATATGCGGCCTCTCCCGGCGCATGAGGCGCACGAGGGCGATCAGCGCCCGCAGGTCATCCAGCGGGGCGATCTCGCGCCCCAGGCCGGGGATCGTCAGCGGCTCAACGCCCATCCGCCGCGCCAGATCGCTCATATCGCCCTCGTGCGGACCGATGACGCCCGTGACCAATGTGGTGCGGAACTGGGCATCGTTCAGCCCGGCGCTCAACAAGGCCACATGGATCGCCGGGCCGCCGATGTTCAGGCGGGCGATAACACGCATCACACGGATGGGGGTCTCAACGGGTGCTACGGTGCTCATTCTGATCGCGGTACCATTCAACGGTCAGGCGCAGGCCTTCGTCCAGTGAGATGTGCGGTTCATACTCCAAGCAGCGCCGCGCTTTAGAGATATCCGCCCGCGAGTGTCGGATGTCGCCCGGGCGGGGAGCATCATATAGGGGAGAAACCTCGCTGCCGATGATGTGGCGCAGCATCTCCACCAGCACGTTGAGCGAAGTCTGCCTGCCCATCGCCACGTTGAACACCTCTCCGGCCACCTGCTCCGCCGGCGCGGTAGCCGCGAGCAGATTGGCCTGCACCACGTTGCCCACATAGGTGAAATCGCGGGTCTGTTCGCCGTCCCCATAGATGATGGGCGGCTGCCCTGCCAGCAGGGCGGTGATAAAGCGGGGGATGACCGCCGCATACATGCTGGCGGGGTCCTGACGCGGGCCGAAGACATTGAAATAGCGCAATGCTACCGTCTCCAGCCCATAGACGGCATGAAACACACGGCAGTAGTGCTCGGCGGCGAGCTTGGCCACCCCATAGGGCGAAATCGGACATGGGTTCATCGCCTCGGTTTTGGCCAAGTGGGGATTCTGATCGCCATAGACCGACGAAGAGGAGGCAAACACCACGCGTCGCACCCCCATCTCGCGGGCGGCGATGAGCACGTTCAGCGTGCCGGTGACGTTGGCCTCGTGTGAGGCGAGCGGATCGGCAATGGACTTGGGGACGGAAGGAATCGCTCCCTGATGGAACACCACCTCTACATCCTGCACGGCGCGACGCACGTCGTCCAGCACGGTGAGGTCGCCCTCAAGTAGGTCAATGCGGTGGTGGAAGGGGGCGAGGTTTTCGCGCTTGCCGGTGGAAAAGTTGTCCAGCACACGCACGGTGTGCCCCTGCTGAAGCAGTGCTTCCACCAGATTCGACCCGATGAACCCGGCCCCACCGGTCACAAGGTAGTTGGCCACTCACGAACTCCTACAGTACTGTTGGGCAAGGGCAGCGCATCCCCGCACCAACAACAGTTCAGCGCTTTCCTTCTACTAGCTCCGCATATAGGTTGTACGTAGCCTGCACCATCCGCTCAACAGGAAACTCCGCGAGCAGGCGACGGTAACCCGCCTGTCCCATCGCCGCTGCCCGCTCCGCATCGGCGAGCAGCGCTGTAGCAGCCTCAGCCAGCGCAGAGGCATCCTCCGGCGGGACAAGCAGCCCTGTTTCCCCATCCACGATGATCTCTGGCAGGGCACTGACGCGGCTGGCCACCAGGGGGCGAGAGGCGCCCATTGCTTCCAACGCTACCAGCCCAAACCCCTCCCAACGCGAGGGCATGGCGATCGCATCGCAGGCGGGCATCAA
>DAOTYL010000235.1:0-4237 GCA_034434955.1 Anaerolineae bacterium
GCCATTATGATGGTGCGCTCATCGCGGACGCCTGCGTAGCGTGCTGCATCCGGATTGGAGCCAGCGGTGCGCATCTCAAAACCGATAGTGGTTTTCCAGATCAGCCACCACACGAAGACGGCGATCAAGATTGTCAGGACAAAGCCTAGATGCAACCGATCCTGTGGACCGAAGAGCTGGGGGAACAGCTCGCTGAATTTGGGGATGTGGGCGCTGGGGTAGATGAACGGCGTGCGGATGATCGACGGCCCGCTGGGATCTTTCATGGGGTTGTTGACCAGCCAATCCGTCAAGTTGATGGCAATGAAGTTCATCATGATGGTGTTGATGACCTCGTGCGCCCCCAGGCGGGCTTTGAGGATGCCGGGAATAGCGGCCCATATAGCGCCGCCTAACATGCCGGCCAGCATGGCGGCAATGGCGTGTAGTACGGGCGGCAGCCTGAAAGCATAACCGACAAAAACGCCGCACACTGCACCTATCAGATACTGCCCCTCCGCTCCAATATTAAACAGTCCTGAGCGAAAGCCCACTGCAACGGCTAGCCCCGTAAGGATAAGAGGGGTGGCCGCCACCAATGTGTTGGTGAGGGCATACTGCTTGAGGAATGCTCCATCTATCAGCGCAGCATACCCCCGCACGGCGATCACAATGCGCGCCAGCAGGAACTGCTCCTTGCTTGCCAACGCGATGACTATCGCACCGGCGACGAAGGCGGTCAGCATTGCCAGCAAGGGCACGATCAGCCCTTGGCCGCCTTTCGGCTGACGCCACACCCAGAACGCCCATCCTCCCAGTAGGATCGCCGCTGTCACAAGGCGAGCGAGGGTCACACCGCGGGAGAGGATGGGGATCAAGGCGCCGAGTAAGATCAATCCTGCGATAGTCCACTGAATGGCGCTCGGCTTGAAGCCACGTATTGTCCGTTCTGCTTGTTCGCTCATTGTGTGGTCCTCAGGTCAACGGATGGGCGCATTGGGCGGCCTGACGGCTGTTCCGGTTCGGCGTGTACACCTGCCATCAGCAGGCCCAATTGCTCGCGCGTGGCCTGCCCGGCGGGGATGTCTGCCATGATCTGGCCCTGGTACATCACCACAATGCGGTCGGATAGGGACATGATCTCGTCTAGCTCGGCAGAGACAAGCAACACCGCTGCACCGCTGTCACGCGCTGCGACAATCTGCTTGTGGATGAACTCAATGGAGCCCACGTCCAGGCCGCGTGTCGGCTGAGCGGCAATCAGCAATCGCGGTTGGCGCGAAAGTTCGCGGGCCACGATCACCTTCTGCTGGTTGCCGCCGGAGAGCTTGCTGGCAGGGATAAAAACGCTGGGTGTGCGGATGTCGAATATTTCCACAAGACGGCGGGCGTGCTCCTCAATATGCGGTTCGTCGAGGATAATGCCGTGGCTGAACGGCTCGCGATAGTAATCGGCCAGCACAAGGTTGTCAGCCACCGGATAGTTCAGCACCAGCCCATGCCGAATGCGGTCCTCGGGGATATGCGCTGTCCCTAGGCTGGTCACAATGCGGGGGCGTTGGTTGGTGATATTGCGGCCCAGTACAACAATCTCACCGGCGGCAGCGTGGCGCAGACCGGTAAGCGCCTCAACGAGCTCGCTCTGACCGTTACCCTGTACGCCAGCCACCCCCAGGATTTCGCCCGCCCGCACGCTGAACGAGACACCGTTCACAGCCTTATGGCCGCGATGGTCTTCCACCACCAGATTTCTGACAGAGAGGACCTCCTCTCCCGGCTGGGCAGGAGCCTTCTCGACTTGCAGCACTACATCGCGCCCGACCATCATACGTGCCAGCGACTCACGGGTGGCTTCGCGAGGCGTAGTCGTCCCGATGACCACGCCACGCCGCAGCACAGTGATGCGATCTGCGACGGCTAATACTTCCCGCAGCTTATGGGTGATAAAGAAAATGGAGACACCGCGCTGCTTCAAACGGCGCATGACCTCGAACAGATCGTCCGCTTCTTGCGGAGTCAGCACGGCGGTCGGCTCGTCGAGGATCAGCACCTTGGCATCGCGGTAGAGAGCCTTGATGATCTCCACACGCTGCTGGACACCCACCGGCAGGTCGCTGACCAGCGCATCGGGGTTTACTTCCAAGCCGTACTCTTGCGAGAGGGTGCGAATGCGCTGGGCTACTCGGCGCTTGTCAATCCAGCGCAGGTTGGCCACTGCTCCCACAAGCCCCCCTATCATGGGCCAGAACATGACCATAACGCTGTCGCCCACCAACCGCAGGGCCAACAGTGAGAAGATCAGCCCAAATGCGGCGCCAAGGCCCACGCCGAAAGCCATGCGTCCCAAGGGGAAGCGGATGCGGAGGAAGGTCAACAGCAGGTAAACAGCGGCTACGAGCAGCCAGTAGATGGCGCCGCGCACGCCGTAGACCAATCCTCCCATGCCGGCGCCGATGAAGGCAGCGGCAGCCAAGCTTGTCCAGGGGCGGCCTGTAGTCTCTTCCACGCCCAACATGATGTTCTCGGTCACCGTCATAACCGGAATAAGCATAAAGTGCTGGTGCACCATGCCAATGCCCAGACGGATGGCATCGTTGGGGCTGTCGAAAGAGACCTCCTTGCCGTTCACGCGGATGACGCCCTCGTCCGGCTTGTACAAACCGTAGATGATGTTCATCAGCGTGGACTTGCCCGCGCCGTTCTCACCCAGCAGGGCGTGGATCTCGCCCGGCTCAAGGGTGAGGCTGATGTTGTCGTTCGCTACTACACCGGGGAAACGCTTGGTGATGCCTTGAACTTCAATAACTGGAGTCATGTTGCCTTCCCTGGATCGGTTGGGCATAACCGGCGGACACATGCGTGGAAAGTGCGCTTTGCCAGCGAAGTTTTCAGCATTATACCCAAAGTCCTCCCAAGTCTCCAATATAAAAGGGGCGTCTTGAGAGACGCCCCTTTCCCTGCTCAGCTCAGAGGGGTGGGATTACCCCTCATAGCCGGTGTCAATGGTGCCATTCTTCAGGCCTTCCAGCGCCCGATTCACCGCATCCTTGCACTCCTGCGGAATCTTGTCTTCCCAGTCATGATAGGGAGCCAAGCCCACACCACCGTTGGCCACGGTCGCCAGACGGATGCCTGCTTCCAGCTCGCCACGTGCGAAGGAGCGCACAGCCTCGCCTGCTGCCACGTCCATGTTCTTGGCGGCGCTGGTGATGAGCGAGGAGGCGACCTCCGGATAGGTGTAGTACTGGTCAACATCCACGCCGATGGCCATCAGTCCCGCCTCATGCGCTGCTAGCAGGCCACCGTTGCCCGTGTTGCCACCTACGCCGAAGATCACGTCGGCACCCTGGGCGATCTGCTCCTGGCCGGCCTGCTTGCCAGTGGCGGGGTCGTTGAAGTCGGGAATGTAGACGTTCAGCGTCTGAACATCCGGATTGACAGAGCGTGCACCGTTCTGATAGCCGGTCACGAAGCGCACTACCGGCGGAATCTCCATGCCCGACACCGAGCCGATGACGTTGGTTTGGGTCATGCAGCCGGCTAGCACACCAGCCAGATAACCTACTTCATCCTCAGCGAACATCAGGCTGGTGACGTTGGGCAGTGCTTTCTCGTAGCAGTCCTCGCCTTCGGCCAGTTCCACCGGGCAGTTGAAGGGGCCATAGTCGTAGTCAATGATGGCGAAGTGGACATCCGGGTGCGCCATAGCGGCCTTGGCCGTCGCATCGCCCATCAGGAAGCCAACCGTGATGATCAGGTTGTAGCCTTCGCTGATGAAGTTCTCGATGTTGCGCTCATAGTCCGTTGCCGCCTCGGAGACCACGTAAGCGAAATCCAGCCCTAGCTCCTCAGCTGCAGTGCGGGCGCCCTTCAGCGTGTACTCGTTGAAGCTGCGGTCATTCTCACCGCCTGTGTCCAGCACAACGGCCACACGGGCCTTAGGAGCGGCGGCACCGCCACCGAGCCCCAGCGCTTCACAACCGGACAGGGCAAGGGCGAGAACGAGCAGAGCAGCCAGAACAAAAAGCAGACGCTTGTGCATGGTTGTCTATCTCCTCAACATGACATTTTGTGGGGAAATCACTAGAGATTAAGATCAATGTGCTCTCGATCGGTAGAGTGCGTCCTGAAACCTCCTTAAGGCTACATAGGGCACTAACAGGCTCGCATCAGAGCACTGCTTTGAATTAGCCTGTCAAGCCCTATCATAACACAGAATCGGCGCTTTGGGCAGTGCAACCTCTGGCAAGTTCCGGAG
>DAOTYL010000236.1:0-25668 GCA_034434955.1 Anaerolineae bacterium
AGGAAACCGTAGTCGATGAAGCCGCGCGCAGCAGTCTCCATGATATCAGTGATGCCGGAGGCGGCCAGCGCCTTGTGGAAGGTGCGTGCCTCGCCGACGGCAAGGGGCAGCTCTTCCAGTATCGCCCCCGTGCCGCCGAACTCAAAGATCGGGATCAAGTTGGGCGCGTAGAGGCGCTGGGCCAGCGAGGCGGCCAACATGGGGATACCCGTGCCGATGAAAGCCGTCGTGCCGTCTTCGAAGAGGCGTGCAGCGATGCAGATCATCAGTTCGGTGGGGCTGTAGCCCCGATCGGAGGCGGACATCATCGTTTCTCCCGTCCCATACGAAGTTGTGTCATGCGCTCTTCGCCCAGCCAATCCAGATAAGCTTGATGGTCGGGCAGATCGTAGACCGTCTCTTTGAGGTAGGCGGCGGCGCCTTCGGCGCTCTCGTTGGCCTGCACCCAGCGCCTGATCTCCGGCTCATCGCGGCAGTAAACGTAGGCCATCTCACCCGGATGGGAGCCGAAGGGAGCATGGACGACAGCATCTACCAGATAGTAGGGGATGCAGGTGTGCTCCGGATAGGAGCGAATGGTATCGGTGGGGACGATCTCTTCGGCGCTGACGATGAGGCGCTTGCAGGCGCGTGCCATCTCAAAGGCAAAGCCGATGATGCACTCAATCTGACAGTTGCCGTAGCGATCGGCGCGGTGGACGTGGATAAGGCCCACATCCAGAATGAGCGCTGGAATGAGGGTGACCTTGATGCCGGTGAAGGGATCGCGCACGACTTTGGCGGCGCTGTAACGCAGGGTGTCGCTGCCCAGCATGGAGCGGGCGGGGATGAAAGGCACGCCCATCGCCGCTGCTTTGAAGCGCCAGGTGATGGCTGCGTTGCTCCACTCAGCCATCTTTTCGATCTGCCCACTTTCCACGGCGCGGCGTAAGCCGTTGCTAACGCCATAGACCTCCATGCCGATGTAGGTGATGTCTAGGCGACGCACCAGCCCTGCCGCCAGCAACATATCCAGTTCGAGCACACCCTGGCCGCAAACGCCGAGGTTCTGTTTGCGCTGGCGGATGATCTCGCGTACCAGCGACATGGGAGCGCGCACCGTCCCATACAATTCGGTGCCGATATAGCAGCCATCGGTGACGAACTGCTCAATGGCTTCGCGCTCGGTCATGAGTTTATCTTGCAGGCGGCGGGACTTTTTGGTGCGGTTCCACTCGCGGAAGACATCTAGGTCGGGGGGTTGGATCAGCTCCCCGATGCCGGTCTCGAGGGTCTCCAGTTCCATGATCTCCTCCCTGAGAGCGGGCTGGAACAGGTACGGATGACTGTCTTCTCCCATTATATACAGAAAACAAATCCTCCCCCTATTGGAAAGGGGGAGGATGTCAGGTGGAGCTGCGGAGAGTTGAACTCCGGTCCAGAGAGTTAGATCACCCACTTCTACGTGCGTAGCCGGCTTTTGATCTCGCCCATGCTGACGCCAACCGGCGGGGCTCCGCATGGGCCAGCCTCTGAAGGGTCTTAGATGCCACCCAGAGGCGCAGTGACATCGCACCGCTGACCTTTATGACGCCCTGACCCGACCCGGTCGCGGGGAGGTCGGGAGGACGTGATCCCACTTGTGGGGATCGGCTCCGCTCAGGCTGACTAGGCAGCCTTCGGCCAACTAGGCAGCGAGAGCAAGAGCGGGAGTTTGTGCGTTGGCACTTTTGTTGTGCATCTTGGTGACGGGGGTGATGCTCCCCGGCACGCTGTGAGCTTTCAGCCCTCCCTGTCGAAGCCGTTTCAGCCCCATGTGGTTATGATTATAGAACAAAGATGGCGGTTTGTCTAGATCGGGATCTAGACCTAGGCCAAATCGCTACCCGTCACACAAGAGGTTGATGGCGCTCCATTGGGAGGTAAGGATTCCGCTCTGCCCGCTCTTTCCTGTCACGCTTGTGCAGTGAATATGCTACGACCCGAACTGGCTATCCTCGGCCAAGTCCAACAGCGCCTTGCCCAGATGAGGCCGGTGCGACCTCTCCTCTTCCTTGCCGAAGGTGATAACCTCACCGGTGTCGGTGATGGCCTCAACGGCCAGCCCGAGGCTTTGCAGCTCCTTCACCAGCACGCGGAAGCTGGCGGGGATGCCCGGCTCCTCAATTGGCTCGCCCTTGACGATCGCCTCGTAGGTGCGCGTGCGTCCGGCGACGTCGTCGCTCTTGATGGTGAGCATCTCCTGCAAGGTGTGCGCTGCACCGTAGGCTTCCAGCGCCCAGACCTCCATCTCACCGAAGCGTTGGCCGCCGAACTGCGCCTTGCCGCCCAAGGGTTGCTGCGTCACCAGCGAGTACGGCCCTGTTGAGCGGGCGTGCACTTTGTCCTCCACCAGATGGGAGAGCTTAAGCATGTGGATGACACCCACCGTCACCGGTCGGTCGAACGGCTCGCCGGTGCGCCCATCGTACAGAATCTGCTTGCCGATGATGGGCATGGGCTGCCCGGTGGCAGCCTGTACCTGCTGCGCTTGCTGGCGCAGTTCCTCTAACGGGGTTTCCATGGGGACCTCGTAGCCGAGGCTCATCATCCACAGCCGCAGGCCTGCTGCGACGGCCTTGGCGTCGGCTTCGCGGCGCTCAGAAGGCGAGCGCGTATCGTCCTCAAACACAAGTAGGGCATCGGGATCGTAGCCATGTCCGCGCAGCCATTCCCTCAACACGGCGCGACGGGCATAGACCTCATTGAGCATCAGCTCATCGCGGTCGTAGCGCCCATCCTGCCCCAGCCAGGCCTCGATGTACAGACGCCGCGCCTCGGCGTCATCCTCGAGCTGTTCAGTATCAAACTGGTACTCCTTCAGCCAGGCCCAGGCTGCCTCGGTTGTCTCTTTCCAGGCTCGGTCAATCATCCAGGCGCGTGCCAATTCGGCCTCGATCTCCGCCTCTTTAGCGCCGTCAAAGACGGGTGTCACGGCGCGGAAACCCAGCCGCGAAGCAGCCCAGCCGAGGTGTGTTTCCAGAATCTGGCCGATGTTCATGCGTCCGGGCACGCCCAGCGGGTTGAGGATGATGTCCACCGGCGTGCCATCGGCGAGGAAGGGCATGTCCTCAATCGGCACAACCTTAGAGATGACGCCCTTGTTGCCATGCCGCCCGGCCATCTTGTCGCCCTCGGTGATCTTGCGGCGCTGTGCCACGCTGACGCGCACCATCTGTTCCACACCGGCGGGCAGGTCGCGGTGCTCCTTACGCGTGAAGGTGCGCACGTCCACCACCTTGCCGCGTTCACCGTGCGGCAGGCGCAGCGAGGTGTCCTTCACCTCACGTGCCATTTCACCGAAGATAGCCCGCAGCAGCTTCTCTTCCGGTGTCAGCTCCTTCTCGCCCTTGGGTGTGATCTTGCCGACCAGAATGCTGTTGGGCCTTACTTCTGCGCCAATGCGCACGATGCCGTTCTCGTCAAGGTCCTTGAGCGCCTCATCACCCACGTTGGGAATATCGCTGGTGATCTCTTCCGGGCCCAGCTTGGTGTCGCGTGCTTCCACTTCGTGCTTCTCAATGTGGATGCTGGTGAACTTATCCTCACGCACCAGGCGCTCCGAGATCAGCACAGCGTCCTCAAAGTTGCCGCCCTCCCACGAGAGGAAAGCGCACAGCACATCGTGCCCCAGCGCCAGCTCGCCGTTCACCGTTGAGGAGCTATCCGCCAGCACATCACCCTTGCGCACGATCTGCCCGCGCACCACCACCGGATGCTGGTCAATGCACGTGCTTTGGTTGGAGCGCTGGAAGCGGCGCAGCTTATATACCCGCTCCGTGCCGTCCTCGGTGCGCACGATAATGCGCTCGCCGGTGACGCTGATTACTTCGCCGTCCATATCTGCCACGATCACCTGTCCGGAGTCGCGGGCGGCCAGCGCCTCCATGCCCGTGCTGACGATGGGCACATCCGGCTGCAGAAGCGGGACGGCCTGTCGCTGCATGTTGGACCCCATGAGGGCGCGGTTGGCGTCATCATGCTCAAGGAAGGGGATCAGCGCGGCGCTGATGCCCACGATCTGGCGCGGGGCTACGTCGATATAGTTCACCCGCTCCACCGGTGAGAAGCGGAACGTCTGACGCTCGCGCACCGAAACGCGGTCCTGCACAAAGTTGCCGTACTCGTCCAGTTGGGCGTTGGCTTGTGCGATGACAAAACGGTCTTCGGTATCCGCCGAGAGGTACTCTACTTCATCTGTCACGAAGGGCCGTACCGGTATAGACTCAACCTTCAGTTGGGAGAGTTGCTTGAGCAGGGCTTCATCTACGAACTGTCCAGCCTCGGCGATGACGCGGTTGCCGTCCACGATGTTCTCGCGCACGTAGCGGTGCAGCAGGCGCGGGTCGTTGGGCGGCAAAGCGCTCAGCACGCGGCGATAGGGCGTCTCAATGAAACCGTACTCGTTCACCCTGGCGTAGGACGCCAGACGCCCGATCAGGCCGATGTTGGGGCCTTCCGGCGTCTCGATCGGGCAGATGCGCCCGTAGTGGCTGTGGTGCACATCGCGCACGTCAAAGCCCGCCCGCTCGCGGCGCAGGCCGCCCGGGCCGAGCGCCGAGAGCGTGCGCTTGTGCGTCAGCTCGGCCAGCGGGTTGGTCTGATCCATAAACTGGGAGAGCTGGGACGAGCCGAAGAACTCGCGCAGGGCTGCCACAATGGGACGGATGTTGATAAGCGTCACCGGTGTCAGCCCCTCGCTTTCGCGAGTGGTCATGTGTTCGCGGATCACGCGCTCGGTGCGCCGCAGGCCCACGCGCAGTTTGTTCTGGATCAGCTCGCCTACCGTCTTCACCCGTCGGTTGCCCAGATGATCGATGTCATCCGGTTCGGCCAGCTCATTGTTGATGCGGATCATGTGCTCGATCACGCGCACCAGGTCCAGCTTGGTGATGGTGCGGTGCGTCACTGGGATGACCTCAGTAAGCCCCAACCGCTGGTTCAATTTGTAGCGTCCCACGCGCTCCAGATCGTAGCGCCGCTGGTCGAACAGCTGGGATACCAAATACTCGCGGGCGTTTTCCAGCGTGGGTGGGTCGCCGGGCCTCATGCGCTTATAGAAATCAATCAGCGCGACTTGGGCGATGGTGTATTTGCCGTCCTTCAGGTCCCATTCCGGCTCCTGCTTGAGCGTGCCCTCGATGTAGCGGTGGTCGGGATCGGTGTCTACCTCGGCGAAGATCGCCAGCAGTTCGTCGGTTTCCCCCGTTTGGAGAGGGGAGAAGGCGTCCATGCTGTCCGTCACTGCCGCCAGCGCACGCAGGAAGATCGTCACCGGCACGGTGCGCTTGCGGTTAAACTTGATGGCCAGATAATCGCTGCGCTTGGTCTCAAACTCCATCCATGCGCCGCGATCGGGGATAAGCTTAGCATTGGCCAGTGGACGGCCCGTTGCGGGGTCCTTGTCGGCGTCGAAGTACACTCCCGGCGAGCGGATGAGCTGGCTGACCACCACGCGCTCGGTGCCGTTGATGATGAAAGTGCCGTTCTCCGTCATGAGGGGGAAGTCGCCGAGGAAAATGGGCGAAACAATATGCTCGCCCGTCTGGGTGTTGATCAGCGCCACCTTGACGTAGAGCGGCGCAGCATAGGTCATGTCACGGTCAATGCACTGCTCCTGATCGTACTTTGGCTCTTCAAACCAGTACGTAAGGCCGAACTGTCGTGCTTCCTCGGTGTCGCTGGGGAAAATGAGCTTCAGGGTGCCGTTGAAACTTTCGATGGGCGAAATCTCGTTGAACAGCTCGCCCAGTCCCTCCTCTATCAGCCAACGAAAAGACTGCAGTTGGACTTCAATCAGCGTCGGCAGCATGTGGGCATCTGCCGTGCGGGCGTAAGACTTCCGACCTAATTCACGCACCATTCAGATTCTCCTCCGCATGCCAGTGCGGGCGTGCGAAACGCATCTTCTAACAGACAACACAAAATAAGGCATCCGCTGATGGGGGGCCTCAAGTGCCAGCCTGCGTTGCCTTTCACTCCCTACATGATTTGGCTATTCAAGAAATGTCATTATATCAGGAATAATTGTAAAAGGTCAAGCCAAACGTGGCCTTTTTTGGGGCGTGTTTTCCTTCTCCTCACTCGGCTGCTAGGGAAGCGATGGCGGCATCAACGGCGCGGGTCAGCCGCGCCACGATCTCGTCTAGCTCATCTGCACTGACGACAAAGGGCGGCGCAACCATCACATGATCGCCCGCTACGCCGTCCGCACAGCCGCCCATTGCATAGACGATGAGGCCATCGGCGAAGGCATGGGCAAACACGCGCTCGGCGAGTTTGGCCGCCGGCGGGAAGGGCTGTTTGCTCATGCGGTCGGCTACAAGCTCAATGCCCCACATCAACCCTTGCCCTCGGATGTCGCCGATGTGCGGGTGATCGTCAAAGGCAGCGTGGAGTTTCTCCCCCAGCAATTTGCCCATTGCCTCGGCGCGGGCGATAAGGTCATGAGCGGCGAGGTAGTCGAGCGTGGCCACCCCTGCTGCCGCCGCCACTGGCTGATGGCTGAACGTGCCGCCATGGTTGAAGTCGCCCAATGTCTCCCACACCCGTTCGACCAGATCGCCGCGCACGGCGGCGGCGCTGAGCGGCGCATAGCCGCCGGAAAGGCCCTTGCCCAGCGTGATGATGTCTGGCACTACGCCCCACTGGGAGATGGCGAACCAGCGTCCGGTGCGCCCCATGCCGGTCATTACCTCATCGACGATGAGGAGCACGCCGTAGCGGTCACAGATGTCGCGGATGCGCGGCCAGTATTCATCCGGCGGCACCACCGCGCCGAGCGTGGCACCGGCAATCGGCTCGGCGATGAAGGCGGCGACGGTATCCACCCCTTGCCGCTTGATCTCCTGCTCCAACGCTTCGGCGCAGAGGAGGCCGCAGGCGGGATAAGCGAGGTTGAAGGGGCAACGGTAGCAATACACGGGCGGGATGTGGGGCATGTCCAAAAACAGGGGTTCGTAAGTGCGACGCATGGAAGGCTTGCCCATCACGGCCATCGTGCCGAGAGTTGCGCCGTGATATGATCCCCACCGTCCGATGACCTTGTAGCGGCTGGGATGTCCCAACGCGATCTGCGCTTGCCGCGCGAACTTGATCGCCGTCTCCACCGCTTCTGCACCGGAGGTCAGGTAGAAGATACGGGCGTCCGGCAGGGGCAAGAGGGCAGCCAGCCGTGCCGACAATTCCTCCAGCGCGGCGCTGGTGAACATGGTGGCGTGGACGTACCCCACCCGTGCTGCTTGCGCCCCTATGGCCTCGGCGATCTCGCGCACACCATGCCCCACGTTAACCACCACCGCTCCGCCGGAGGCGTCTATATAGCGTTTGCCGTCCGTATCCCACAGATAGATGCCCTCTCCGTGCGAAATGGCGGGCTTGGGAGACTGGTGTTTGCGGTAAAAAACATGGCTATGCTGTGCCATCTCATCCTCCAAGCAAGGAGTACAGATAGGCGCTGCGCCGTCTGCCGATCACCTCTGCGATCCCCATTTCACGCAGGCAGTAGGCTATCTTTTGGGCGAGGTCCACACGCTCGCCCAGCGCAAGGGCAAGGTCACGGGTAGTGAAAGGGGTGGGGAGGGTGGGAGGCAGCAGAGCGCGGAAGTCGGCAGGCGTGGCCAGCACCACCTGATCGACCACACGTAGCAGGCGGGCATCGGCGATGCTCCAGCCGCCGCGCCGCCAGCTCCCCCGCCCATCGTTGAGGCGCACTTCCTCGATCTCCGCCAGCACTACCTCCAGCGAAAAGGTGGGGCGGCGCAGGAGGGCAGGGATGCTGACGAGTTCGTGGAAGACATCCAGCACGCTGCCGTGCCGCGGGGAGCGCCGCCGATCGAGGAGGGTATGCCCATCCGCTGCCAAGCGGACGATCCATTTGAGCGCTGCAACAGGGTAGATCAGCCGCAGCGGATGGCGCTCGGTAAGCGCGGCGAGCTTGGCCTTGATGGCAGCGAAGTTGTGCGTCTGCACCTCAATCAGCAGGTTGCCACGGAGGATATCCACCACGTAGCCCTCCACCGGTGCTTCAAAGCGGTCGCCCGGGTGGGCATACCATTCTTTCAGCGCTGAGTGGAGCGAGCGCTCGGCCAACGTGCCGATAGAGGAGGATCGTTGGGACATGACGGCCCTGCTTATAGCATCTCAATGATCGTGGCTTCGCCTTGTCCCACGCCGACGCACAGCGTGACGAGGCCGTAGCGCATACGTTCCCCTGCTGCCTTGCGGCGCTTCATCTCGTGCAGTAGCGTGGTGAAGATACGTGCGCCGGAGCAGCCCAGGGGGTGACCCAGCGCAATCGCCCCGCCGTTGACGTTGGTGATCTCATGGCGGAAGCCCGCAAGCTCCATCACTGCCAGCGCCTGCACGGCAAAGGCCTCGTTCAGCTCAATGAGGTCGATGTCATCCAGCGTCAGCCCTGCGCGTTTGAGCACCTTCTCGGTGGCCGGGACCGGCCCAAGGCCCATCGTGCGGGGGTTGACTCCTGCCGCGGCGCTGGCTACCCAGCGTGCCAGCGGCTTGAGGCCCAGCTGCGCGGCTCGCTCGGCGCTCATAAGCAGGAGGGCAGCCGCGCCGTCATTCAGCCCGCTGGAGTTGCCCGCCGTGACCGTCCCATTGGCGCGGAAAACCGGCCTGAGCTTCGCCAGCGCCTCCATACTGGTATCCAGCACGTACTCCCCGTCCACGATCTTGTAGCGGGGATGCTCATCTACCTCAAAGAGGATGGGATCGCCTTTGCGCTGGGGAATTTCCACCGGCACGATCTCGTCCTTGAAGCGCCCCGTGCGGATGGCCTCAACGGCACGGCGGTGGCTCTCAAGGGCAAAAGCGTCCTGCCGCTCGCGGGTGATGTGGGGATACTGCTCGTAGATGTTCTCGGCAGTCTCGCCCATCGCCTCAAGGGGGAACATGGCCTCCATCTTGGGGTTGGGATAACGCCAGCCGAGCGTGGTGTCCCAGGCGGTGATGTTGCCCGTGGCCCAGGGTTGCCCTGCTTTGGGCACCGAATAGGGGGCACGGCTCATGTTTTCCACGCCGCCGGCGATGAAGACATCCCCCTCACCGAGGGCGATGGCGCGGGCAGCCTGATTGATCGCCGTGAGGCCGGAGGCGCACAAGCGGTTGAAGGTCACGCCGGCCACATGATGGGGCAGGCCGGCAAGCAGGAGCGCCATACGTGCCACATTGCGGTTGTCCTCACCGGCCTGATTGGCGCAACCCATGTAGACCTCTTCGACAATGGCGGGGTCAATGCCCGTGCGTTGGACAATAGCGCGGATAGGAATAGCACACAGATCGTCGGCGCGGACGGCAGAGAGTTTGCCGCCGTGCGTGCCAACGGCTGTGCGCACTGCGTCGATGATCACCACGTCGTGCATGTAGGCCACCTCTTGATACGGATAGCGAAAAAGCGGGCGTCAGCATCCCAACTATAACAGAGAATGCCCCTGCGGTGTAACTAAAATAGGGATGCGCCGTGATGCATCTCTTCCGATCCGGAGGGCACACAAGCGAAAGAGGGCGCACCCGATGTTGGCGTGCGCCCCCTATCCGTCATCCAAGCAGCGCTAGAGGCCAAGTTCCTCAACGGCACGCAGGAAGCTGATCACATCTTCACGTGAGAGCATACCGACCACATGGCTGTTGGAACGCACCGGCAGCTGATTAACACCGTTGCGATCCATCTCCCGCAGGGCATCCCATAGCGAGGTTTCCGGCGTAGTGCAGCGGCAGTCGGTGAGGGGCGTCATAGCCATAGCGGCGGTGGTTTCGGGCCAGCGCTCGCGGGGGACCTCACGGATGTGGTGCAGGGTGAGCAGGCCCACGATCTCCCCCTCATCCGCCACGGCAAGGGTACGCCGCCCATAGCCGAGGATGTGATCGTCTACCACGCTTTGCAAAGTGGTAGCCTGCGGAACGGTGCGAAAATCGCGGGTCATGGCCCGTTCTACGCGGTAGCCGGAGAGGATGCCCTGCAGCTGCTGCATCTGCAGTTCTGCCCCTGCTGCGTTCTCCAGAAACCAGCCAATGAAGGCGATCCACAGGCCGTTGGCGAAGTTGCCCCGGAACATTTGGAGCACGCCAAAGCCGATGAAGCCGAAGGCAATAATGCGGCCCACTGTCGCTGCGATGTGCGTCGCCCGCAGCAGGTTGCGGTTGAAAGCCCAGAGCACGGCACGCAGCACGCGCCCGCCGTCCAGCGGGAAGCCCGGGATCAGGTTGAAGAGGGCCAACGTGCCGTTGATCATCGCCAGATACTCAAAGGTGGCGAAGGCAGGTGCAATAGGCCGGAAGACGATCTGAAGCGCAAAAAAGATGGCTGCCAGCAGGAAGCTCACCGCCGGCCCAGCGATGGCGATCCAGAACTCGGCAGCGGCGCTGGGCAGATCGCCTGCCAATTCGGCCACGCCGCCGAAGATGAAGAGCGTGATGCGCCGCACCGGAACTCTGAAGCCCTGCGCCACGACCGAGTGCCCCAGTTCGTGCAGGAGTACGCTGGCGAAAAACAGCACCGCTGTAACCGCAGCGACGATCCAGTAGCGCCCCGGCGGCCAGCCGATGAACTCGTTGGGGAAGTAGCTCGTGGCCAGCGACCACGTGATAAGGCCGAAAATCAGGAACCACGAGAGGTCTAACCCCACCGGAATGCCGAAAATGCGCCCCAGCGGAATAGCGTTACGCCGCACCTGCATCCCACACCTCCATGCCACAGCAGACTATATAAGCTCCAGAGAGCAGATTTCCTCCAAAGTGTGGCTCGCCGGCATCAGAAAGCCATCAGATGGGCGTTAGAACTCCGCAAGATAGGGCTGCTGCAGGCGGGCCTCTGTCTCAGGGGCGGCAGATAACGCATCTGCGGCCTACGCTCTTATCCGCTCGCGATGTTAGTGAGTGCACGGCGTCGCGAACGGTGTGCCGTCGTGGTAGATATTGGCCCACGCATAGATCGGCCAATTGGTGACGTCAAAAGCCAGGGCCAACGGCGCCCAGAATACTTCCGGCTCCACAAATTCACCGCGGGCCAGGCGCTCTGCGCGGCAAGCTGCCAATGCACTTTGCCACTTGAAATGAAACCCCAACCCAAGCGCGATGTAGATGAGGACAAGGGCCAAAAGGGCGAGTGCTATCTTGCGCACGATGGAGGAATGGAGCATCTCCGATCACCTCCCAGCCTATGCGATGCCGTGCCCTACTGAGGAGAGGGCCGGCGTGGACGGTTGCCATCTTGAGCGAGGGCAAGCAGGGCGTCCAGCGGCATTGCTGCCAGCGACTCCAGCACGAGGTCGGCGTGGCTCAGGTCCGCATAGCGCGTGAGGGGATTGGGCACGGCCACCACAAATAGTCCGGCGCGTTTGGCGGCGCTGACGCCGTTAGGCGAGTCCTCAAAGGCGATGGCTTCTGCGGGTTGCACCTCCAACGCTTGGCAAGCCGCTAGAAACAGGTCTGGGGCGGGCTTGATGCGCTCTACATGGTCGGCGGTGCGGATGGCGTCGAAGTAAGCAAGCAGCCCCAACCGCTCAAGGTGGTCGGTCACCCAGCGCCATGGGGAGCTGGAAGCGACGGCTAGCTTCAGCCCCAGCCGGCGGGCAGCCTCGATGTGCTGTTTCACGCCGGGGAGCACCGGCTGCACAGCGATGATCGCCATCTGCCGCGTTAGGAGGTCGCGCTGGATGGCCTCGCGGTCCAGGGGGCGGCCCGTCAGGCTTATCAGGTAGGCAATGGGGTCGAAGCCCGCCGTTTCCACGTTGCTGCCCACCACGGCCATCCACTTCTCCAGCGGCAGGTGGTGGCCGTACTCCTGAAAAATGGCCTGCCAGGCTTGGTATTCGGGCGTCTCGGTATCCAAAATGAGGCCGTCGAAATCAAAGATCAGGGCGCGGATCATTCCTTACCTCTTGCTTCGTTGTGAACTCCGCTAACAGTACCGTATTCTCGCATCGGTTGCCAGCCTCTTGCCCCTTTTTTACCCTGCGAACACCCTCCCCCGCACATAGCGGGGAGGGCAAACCAAACCCGACCGAAGGCTTACGATGAGGAAGGGATAGAGAGAGTCAGCGGTACATGCCGGTGGGGTCCAGCTCCACGCGGATCAGGCGTAGCTCTTCCTCGGTGGGGGCGGGCGTCTCGCCGACTTGTGCAGCAAGGCGCACCTCCCAGCCCATCTCGGCACGCACCTCGTCAAGCGTGATGCCCGGATGCAGGGAGACAAGTTGCATCTCGCAGTCGGGGTTGTTGAAGTCGAAGATGGCTTTGTCCGTCACCACTACCTGCGGTCCTGCGCCGGGCATGCCGAGCCTCTGACGCGCTCCCCCACCGTCGAGATGGCCCGGGCTGGTGGTAAAGTCCAGGCGCTCCACAAACGAGCGCTTGCTGAGGCGCATGATGATGTAAATCTTCTGCGCGTTGATGGCAATCTCGCAGGCGCCGCCGCTGCCGGGAAGGCGCACTTTGGGATGGGCGTAATCGCCGATGACGGTGGTGTTGAGGTTGCCGTAGCGGTCAATCTGCGCCCCGCCCAGCAGGGCTACCTCCACCAGCCCTCCTTGCAGGTAGAAACCGAACAGGTCGGCCATGGGGATGGCCGAGAGCGCCCCCGTCACCAACGTGGGGTCACCGATGGAAAGGGGCAAACGCGCCGGACGTGCGCCATAGACGCCGGACTCGTAGATCAGTTCTAGGTCAGGGGCTACGGTGTGACGGGCAAGGTTGCAGGCGATATTGGGCAAGCCCACGCCCACAAACACCGTGCGCACACCCTTCAGCGCACGTGCCGCTGCCACGATCATCATTTCGGAGGGAGTGTAGTCGTTCATACGTAGGCTCCATAATCCACCGGCGCAGCGGGGGCCGGGGCGGGTTTCAGGCGCTGGAGCGTCTCCGCACCCAACTTGCGCAGGTATTCAGCGCGGTCGCGGACGCCGTACACCCACTCCTCCAGCCAGGCCTCCGTGCTGGCCTGTTCGCGCGAGATTTCGTCCCACTTCAAGTAGAACTCGTTATCGCGGTCATAGTAGCCCTGCACATAGGAAGGGTGTGCCCCAAACGGCTCGTGCACCACCGCGTCCACGATGAGGCCCGGGATGAGGGTGCGGTTGGGGTCGGCACGGATAACCGACTCATCCACGATCTCCTCCACCACCACGATCACTTTGTCGGCAGCAAAGGCGGCTTCCTTCTGCGCCCCCAGCAGGCCCCATAGCTGCGTGTTGCCGTTCGCATCGGCACGCTGGGCGTGGATGATGGCCACGTCAGGGTTGAGCGGCGGCACAACGGCGATCTCCTCACCGTTGTAAGGGCTGACAACCCTCTTGATGCGCTCGTTGACGGTGGGCATATCCGATCCGCTGTAGCTGCGCAGGGGGAAGAAGGGCAACTTCATCGCCCCGGCCAGATAGCGCCCTACCATGCCGTAGTGGGAGTATTCCTCAATCTCCAGTGGGGCGGGGATGCCCTTCTCTACCGCTCGTCGCACACAGTGCAGCGGCCCTACCCCAGGGTTGCCCAGATAGCTGAATACCAAGCGGCTGGCCACACCCGCCGCAATCATCTGATCGTAGATCAGGTCTGGCGTCATGCGGATTAACGTCAGATCGCGGCGGCGCTGACGGATGATCTCGTGGCCGGCGGCGAAGCAGATGAAGGCCGTGAAGCCCTCAATGGCTACTGACATGCCATCGCGCACGTATGCAGCGATGGCCTCCTGCATGGACAATCTTTTGTCTGTCACGGGGAGTCTCCCGTCGGGGTTTTCTCAAGATGATGGGGGCGCGGGGCAAAATCCGCGCCCCCGCAACAAGCCGATTGGGACGTCAACCGCGAATGACTGTCTGGCTCTGCTCGCGCAGATAGTTGAGCAGCGACCAATATCCACCAATGTTGCGCCCCGATGAGCCGCTGGCCTTCCATCCGCCAAAAGGCTGATAGCCCGGCCACGCGCCCGTTGTGGCGCCGCCGGCGCGGTTGACGTACACCACGCCCGCCTCAATGTGATCGAGGAACCATTGGATTTCGGCCTCGTCCTCGCTGAAGAAGCCCGCCGTCAGGCCGTACTGCACGCCGTTGGCCTTCTGCATGGCCTCCTCCAGCGAGTCCACCGGTTCGGCGAAGAGGATGGGGACGAATAGCTCACCCTGCACCAGCTGATGATCGTGCGGCAGGCCGGTGATGATGGCCGGTTCCACGTAGTAGCCGTGAGCGAAGTCACCCTCAGTGAGCACGTTGCCGCCATAGAGCACCTGCCCATCGCGCCGGGCGATCTCCATGTAGCGCTGATAGTCCTCGTAGGCGCTCCTGTTGACCAGCGGCCCGAGGAAGGTCTCCTTCTCCAGAGGGTTGCCGATCTTGAGGGCACGCGTGCGCTCGATCAATTTGCTGATGAAGGCATCCCAGACGGGGCGCTCCACGTAGACGCGCGAGCAGGCCGAACACT
Organism: Anaerolineae bacterium; assembly: GCA_034434955.1. Lineage (GTDB taxonomy): Bacteria > Chloroflexota > Anaerolineae > Aggregatilineales > UBA3940 > DAOTYL01. Next base: position 14,447 of record DAOTYL010000236.1, read on the forward strand.
TCTGCCCGCCCATGCCAAAGGCCGAGCGCATCACGCCTTGAGCGGCTTTGTCCAAGTCGGCCTTGCGCGAGATGATGGCGGGGTTCTTGCCGCCCATCTCCACCACCACCGGCTTGGGGTAAGTCTTGGGGAAGGTACGATAAACCTGATGGAAGCCCACATCATAGGAGCCGGTAAAGGTGATGCCGTCCACAGCGGGGTTTTCCACCAGTTCGTTGCCTGCCGTGCGCCCCGGCCCAGTGATGAAGTTCACCACGCCCGTAGGCGCACCCGCCTGCATGAAGTACTCGATCAGCTTATAGGCCGTCCAAGGGGCATCAGAGGAGGGCTTGAGGATCACCGTGTTGCCGGTGACAAGCGCTGCCGCCACCGGTCCGGCAGCCAACGCCAGCGGGAAGTTGAAGGGCGAGATCACCACCCAAACGCCGTAGGGCTTCATCACGCTGACGTTGCTATCGTTGGCGCCAAAGGAGTTCATGACGCGGCGGTAGCCGTCGTTCTCGCGCATCTGCATGGCGTAGTAGCGCAGCAGGTCCGCCGACTCCTCTACGTCGCCCAGCGCCTCCACACGGTTCTTGCCCATCTCCATGATCATTGCAGCGGCGAGGTCCATGCGGTTCTCGCTGATCATGTCGGCGACCTTCTCGACAAGGGCGCAGCGCTCTGCGTAAGGCGTGCGCGCCCACCCGGGCGCGGCGGCCTTGGCGGCGGCGATGGCCTCGCGGGCATCTTCGGCACTGCCCTTCTGGAAGTAGAAGAGCGGCTCGCGGGTGTCAATTGGGCTCCACACCGGGAAGGTCTCGGCGGCCAATTTCTCTTTGCCGCCGATGAGTAGAGGAAACGATCGGCCCTTCAGTGCGCTGACGCGCTGGATGGCCTCGTCAAAGGCCTTGTGGAGCTCCACATCATCTACCGACATCGTGGTGTAAGTGATCTTAAAAGTGGCCATGCGTTTCTCCCCTAAACACTTCAGATGGAGAACGAGAGGGTCAAAGGTGGGCGGCTGGTTTGGCAGGGATGCCCAAGGCTTCTCTCCCACGCTCAAAAGCGTTGGGGGCGAGGGTTCGTAACGACCCTCATTAGCCGCCCACCTGATTATAGATCAGGAGAGCACATCCGTAAAACCCTCCACCTCCCGCGGTATAATCACAAAATCGCACAGATCAGCGGCGGTTGGTGGAAGGAGCAAGACGCCATGCAGGATTCCCCCCTCGACTCCCGTCAGTTCCGCCGCACGATGGGGCTTTTCGCCACCGGCGTCGCCGTGTTGGCCACCCTGCGGCAAGACAACGGCGAGGCGATCGGCATGACGGCCAACGCCATCGCTTCCGTCTCCCTTGATCCCATGTTGATCCTGATCTGCGTAGGCAAAGAGGCGCGCATAGCGCCCCATCTGCTGCAAGCGGAGGGGTTCTCGCTGAGTTTCTTGGGGGCCGATCAAGAGGCGCTCTCGGTTTATTTTGCAGGCCTGTGGCAGGGCGATACCCCGCCGCGCTTTGCCTTTGAGATGTGGCACGGCCAACCGTTGCTGGTGGATTGCATCGGCGCGGTGGCCTGCCGACGCTACGCCGTTTATGAAGGCGGCGATCACTGGATCGTACTGGGTGAGGTGATCGCCCTGCGACGTCCGGCGGAGGCGGCAGCCCCGCTGATCTTCTTTGATGGGCGCTACCGCCGCCTTGCGGAAGCGTGAGGGCCTACAGCCGGCTATTGCAACACCGTCCAAGCCTGGACATAAGGCGCATCTGCCGTCCACTGGCCGTTGGCCATCAGTCCCCGCGCAAAGAAACTGTAGCGCCGTCCGATCCCTCCCGCGAAGACTTGCTCATCGGGCTTGTTGCTTTGAATCCACAGCACCCACTCGCCAGTGCCTGAAGTGTCGTCGCGGTAGTAAACCTCATAGGCCACAATGGCCGAGGGGTTGCTGGCTCGCCATTTGACGAGTGCCGCCGTGCGGCTGGCATCCAACAGCGGCAACACGCTTACCAATGGGCGCGGGCTTTGCTCAATGAGGATAACGGGCAGCCCGCCGATCATGAAGCCGGAACTGCCGGGTTGGTTGCGGTTGGTGGCCGGCGAAAGCGGGACATGATAAGCACCGTCTGCGGCGGGGGTGATGACCTGCTGGTCGCCGTTCCATTGGATCAGTGTGGCCTGCGCGGCGCGTGCCGGGATGGCAACCTCACCGGCGATACCTGTCTCATCCCACACCACGGTGATAATCTCCGCCGTGCTGGGGCGGGCGAAGATCATCCATTGCCGCCCGCCGGATGAGTACCCTGTGAGGGGCACAATGCGTGCGCTGCCGAAGACCTCGCCAACGGTGCGGAAGGCGTCGTAGGCCGGACGCTTAGAGCCGGCGTCCGGATGTTGATTAAAGCACACGTTGTCGCTGCGGTTGCGCATCAACCCCAACGCATCGCCCCAGCAGATGGCGCCCGTGTCGCACAGACTACCGTCGTGCGGTGGGAAGGTGGTGCCGCGCGGTTGGTTGCCGCAGTCATCGTAGAGCTGGAAGTGGAACAACACATCTGCCCCGCCTAGAAAAGCATAAGCGGCGTTGGCGATCACATAGGCTGCCTGCTCCTCCAGCGTGGCACGCCAGACGATCTGATCAGGGCGCGTGGCCCAGGTGGGGCCTGGATAATCGTTCCATACTGTCACGCCCGATTCGTTCAGCCACACGGGGACATCCTTCAAGCCGTGCACGGCGAGCAGGGTCTCCACCTGCTGGACGGCGTAGAAGGAGAAGGCAGGGTTGCTGTAGGAATGCACCGCCACGATGTCAAAGGGGTAGCGTTGGTCAACCGGCGCAGGATCGTTCTTGAAGATGTCCAGCAGGGTGGGGAAGAAAGCGGGTTGTTCAAAGAGCACCAGTCCACCCACCATGATCTTGGCCTGCGAGTCGGCGTGGCGGGCAGCGATATAGGCCACTTTGAGCAAGCGGGCATAGTCCTGCACGTTGCCGCGCCAAAACTGCCGCAGGTCCGGCTCATTCCAGATTTCCCACACGCGGATGCCTGCGCCGTCCGGCCAACCGTCATGTTGGGCGAGCGTGCCGCCGGGTTTATAGCGCTGCACGGCGGCATAGACGAACTCGGCCCAGGGGTTGTTGGGGTTGATGGTCTTGCCCGTGCTGGGTGTATCGGTGCCATCGCTGAAGACCGGCTCATAGAGGTTGTTGGGCGTCCAATCCGCGCTGGCGTAGGCGCCGGGCGTGCCCAGCAGGATGGCGTCGGTGCGCAAGCCGTGCAGCACGTCGTTGCGCACGGCGACATCGTAGATGTCCCAGGTGTACTGATCGGGCTGCTGCTCGATCTCGTTCCAGTAGATGGCGAAGCGATCCCATCCGGCTCCTGTCCTGATGGCGGCACGGAAGCGGCGCTCGTTGGTCTGGTGCTGAGCGCTGCTAATGAAGTTAATGCCCAAGCGGTTGGAGTAAAGCGCTTGCTCCGCAGGCGGTGAGGTAGCCGTAGGGGGCAGGGGGGTAGGCGTGGCAACAGGCGCGGAGAGCGTCGAGGTGGGGTTGGGGGTGGCACTGGCCAGCCCTATGGTGGGGCTGGGCGGCGGGGTAGGCATCAGGTTGCTCAGGTCAAGGGTGGGCTGTGATGTCGGCTGAGGCCCTGCAGGCGTCAGGTTGTAAGGGCCGATGGGCGGTGGCGTGGCGGTGACGTAGATCACCCAGGGCGTGGGGGAAATGCCACCTTCGGGTGTGGCTGTGACGTAAACAATCCAAGGGGTCGGTGTGGGCGGCTGGTAGCCTTCCGGCGTGGCGGTGACGTAGATCACCCAGGGGGTAGCCGTTGGGCGGGTCTGATGCTGCGCTACACGCAGGCCGGGCACACTACAGGCGGTCAGCAATCCCAACGTGAGGACTGCCGCCACAAGTCGGAGCAGGGCACGAACAAGACGCAAGGGCATAGCGGTTACTCGCAATCTGACCGAAGTAGCAACAAGCGCCGATCATACCACAATCGGCCTCTGTGCCAACTTGCTGCTTTTGGGACATTCCCCGTTTGGGCGAGGGTGAGGTCATGGATACCCCACCGTCGAAAGATATCCCTACCCAATCCCTCTGCTTTGAGGTTAAAATCACAACTAGCGAAGGCCGTTGCGTGCGGGAAGGAGGATGCGCTATGACTTTCCCACCCTTCTATGATGCTGCGAAAGTCGGGACGCTGTACGTCCCCCGGACGGGCGCTGCCAGTGAGGCCGGCCTACAGGCGGGGATGAGGCCGGCGGAAGAGGATGGGCGGCGCACCCTGCTTATTCTGGTGGATGAGCAGGTGGATTTCATCCACACGGACGGCGCGTTGTGCGTGCCGGGCGCTGTTGACGACACGCGTCGCCTGATCGAATGGCTCTTCCGCAACCTCGGCAAGGTGACGCACATCGCCGCCTCGCTGGATACACACTACCCCGTACAGATTTTCTTCCCCACCTGGTGGGTGGATGCTGAAGGCAGGCATCCCGCGCCCTTCACGTTGATCACGGCGCAGGATGTAGATGCCGGCCGCTGGCGCCCTGTGTTTGAGGTGGAATGGTCCAAGCAGTACGTACACCGTTTGGAGGAGCAGGCCAAAAAGGTGCTCACCATTTGGCCCTACCATACCTTGATGGGCACGCCCGGCCATGCCATCACCCCTGCGTTGTATGAAGCCATTGCCTACCATGCAGCAGCCCGCAGCACCGAGCCGACCTTCCTCGCGAAAGGCTCTATCCGCAAGACGGAGCACTACTCCATCCTAGAGCCGGAGGTCAAAGTGCCGGAGGAGCGCGGCGGCACGCTCAACGAGGATTTTATCGGCATGGTGGCGGCCTACGACCGCGTTTACATCGCTGGGCAGGCCAAAAGTCACTGCGTGCTGGAGACGCTTGCCTCGCTCGTCAAAGCCTTCAGCCAGCGCGATCCCGCCCAGATCGGCAAGTGGTATGTGCTCACCGATTGCATGTCCTCCGTTGTCCATCCTGAAGTGGACTTTGAGGCCATCGCTGCCGAGCGCTTTAAGGAGTTTGCTCAACAGGGCGTGCATCTGGTTACCTCGGAGGAAGAGGTGGACTGAGGCCTGCTGCGCCTCCCGAGCCTCCGCAGGCGCGGTGAAACTGCCGTTGCACCGATTCTCTCCGCCGTGTGTTGTATATTGATGAGCATCTCCCACGCCCACTTCTGTTGAGCCGGGCCCAATATATAGGAGAGAATGCGTGATGAGCGCCCATAAAATTGCTCTGATCACAGACAGCACGAGCGACATTCCGGCGGAGATGGTGCAGCGGTATGATATCCGCGTTGTGCCGCAGATTCTCATCTGGGGCACCGAGGAGCTGCGCGACAACGTCACCATCACGCCGGAGGCTTTCTACAAGCGCTTGGCCAGCGATCCCGTACACCCGACTACTTCCCAACCGGTGCCCAAAGACTTCTCGGAGTTTTACGAGCAAGCCAAGAAGGACGGCGCGGAGGAGATCGTGGCCATCTGCATCAGCAACCAGCTGAGCGGCACGCTGGACTCGGCGCGGCAGGCTGCTGCAATGGTCGATATACCGGTGCATGTGGTGGATTCGCTTTCCGTCTCCATGGGGCTGGGCTGGCAGGTGATCGCCGCTGCCCGCGCACGGGAGGCTGGGGGCGGTGTGAAAGAGATGATCGAGGCGGCCAACCGCGTGCGCCAAACCCTGCACATCTACTTCTCGCTGGATACGCTGGAATATCTGCACCGCGGCGGGCGCATCGGTGGGGCGGCGAAGCTGATCGGGACGGCGCTGCAACTCAAACCTATGCTGATGGTGGATACCAAAACGGGCCGCGTGGAGGCTGCCGAGCGCACCCGCACGCGCAAGAAGGCCCTACAGCGCATCTACGAGGTCTTCTTTGAGAAGATGGACACCAGCAAACCGATGCACATCACAGTGTTGCACGGCAGCGCCCCGCAAGAGGCTGCCGAATTCGAAGCCCGCATCCGCGCCGAGCACAACCCTGTCGAGCTGATGGTGGTGACAATCTCGCCTGTGTTAGGTGTCCATACCGGGCCGGGCGCGGTGGGGATTATCGGCTACTACGAGCAGTGATCCGATGGGCTGCTTGGATCGGCACAAGGGGGAGGAGACGATATGAGCGCTGACACACAGCGGGTGGCGCTGATCACCGACAGCACGTGCGACATCCCGCTTGCCATGCGTGAGCAGTACCGCATTTATGTCGCGGCGCTGTACGTGATCTGGGGCAGCGAGCAGCTGCGCGACGGCGTCGACATCGATGCCGAGACATTCTATCGGCGGTTGGCCACCGATCCTGTCCATCCGACGACTTCACAGCCTACGCCGAAAGATTTTGTGGATATTATTGAGCAGGCCCGCCGCGATGGTGCGGAGGAGGCAGTGATCATCACTCTCAGCGATCGTTTGAGCGGCACGCTGGACTCCGCCAAGCAGGCTGCCAGCATGGTGGATATGCCGGTGACGTGTTACGACTCGCGCTCAATCTCTATGGGGCTGGGCTGGCAGGTGATCGCTGCCGCCCGCGCGCGGGAGGCCGGCGCGGATGCCGCCGAGATGGTCGCTGCCGCCGACCGCGCCCGACGGCACACCGCTGTGCTCTTTACGGTGGACACACTGGAGTACCTGCATCGCGGCGGGCGCATTGGCGCGGCGGCGAAGCTGCTTGCCAGCGCCCTCCAGATCAAGCCGCAGCTGATCATTGACCCACAGGTCGGCATTGTGGAGGCGGGTGAGCGGGTACGCACGCGCAAAAAGGCGCTGGAGGCCGTCTACGATGGCTTTTTCCGGCGTATGGACATCAGCAAGCCCATGCATCTGACGGTGATGCACGTGAATGCCTACGAAGAAGCCAGCCTGCTGGAGCAGCGCATCCGCAAAGAGTATCCGGCGGCGGAGTTGTTCGTCACCACCACCTCGCCGGTGATCGGGGTGCACGGGGGGCCTGGAACGGTGGGCATCACGGGCTACTACGAGGGCTGAAGGCAAGCAAGTATAATTGAGGTGACCGCCGTTGTCTTCCATCTTGCGGGAGGAGCGAGTGAGTGAGCACATTGGTCCCCCTTACGCCGGAGCATGTTCAGGCTGCCATAGATGAACAGGGGCTGGGCATCCGCATCCAATTCTTTGAGGCTTCCACGGCCACCTCGCCGCAGGCTGCCGAAGCGGCGGGTTGTGAGCTGGGTGCTATCGCCAAGAGCCTGTGCTTTCTGGTGGACGGCCAACCGGTTGTGGTCGTCACCTCCGGCGATCAGCGTGTGGATACGCGCAAGCTGGCCGCGCTGTATGGGGTGGGCCGCAAGAAGGTTAAGATGGCCGACGCCGAGACGACCATCGCCGTCACGGGGTATGCGCCCGGAGGGGTGCCGCCGCTGGGGCATATTCAGCCCTTGCCGGTGCTTATCGACCGCATGTTGGGGCGCTATGAGACCGTCTGGGCGGCGGCGGGTGCGCCCAATGCCATCTTCCCCATTGCTTACCAGAAACTCGTTGAGGCGACGGGCGGTCGGGTGGTGGATATTGCCGAGGAGTAGGCCGGTTTCCGTCCTGCGCACTTTGGACTACAATACGGGCGGAGTCATCATAGGCAGGCGCACTCTACCCGGAGATCAACAAGGGAGAGATAAGAGATGGCAAAATACAACGGGAACCGGCGTCGGGGCATCTGGCGCAGCGGCCTGATGGTGGCGTTGGGGCTGTTGATGGTCTCCTGCAATCTGGGGCAACAGGCCCCCTCAGAACCGGCGACACTCACGCCGCAAATTGGCGTGACGCTCCCGACAGCGGCCGGCGGCGATCTGACACCGGGCGGCCCGACGGTCACGCCCTTGATTCAGGTGCCGCCCACCAATACGCCGGTGCCGGAATTGCTCCCCTCTGAAACGCTGGGGCCGATCACGGTGGACGGCACGGAACACCGCGCACAGGAGGCGGTCACCGTGCGCGTGCGGCGCGGTACGGCAGTCTCCACCGTCACCTGTTCTTGGCTGTTGCAGGATACAGGCCAGACCGGCTCGCTGGGGTCTCCGCTCAGCACCACGCCCATCGATGCCAGCACGGTGGAGGAGGTCTATACCTTCACGCCGCAGCAGGCGGGCACTTACGCCGTGAACTGCACGGGCATTGCGCTGACCACCTCCGGCCAGCGCGCCGTCAGCGCCGCGGGGACGCCTTTTGTTGTTGAGGCGAAAGGATAGGCATTAGCCTTCGCCTCGTCCTTTGGGAAGGGTGTACAGGGGCAAGTGAACCTTGCCCCTTTTTGCGTCAGAGCCTGCCGCTCAGCAGGATTGCTCCCCGATGGGCACGGCAGCCGTCTGCTTGCCCGTTTTGATCGCTGACAGCCCCAGCGCGGCGACGGCAGCCAGTAGGGGCAGCAGCGGCAGCCAAGCAAACACCCCATTGAGGGTGAAGCGCTCAGCCAAAGCGCCCGTCACCGCTGCGCCGATGCCCCCCGCCACGAAGGTGAAGCCCAACGTGAGGCCGGTCATCACGCCGGGGCGGTCGGGCAGCATCTCCTGCCCGATGAGCAGAGTAAGCGGCAGGGAGGCAATGGTGCAGAAACCCAGTGCAAAGGCAGAGATCACCACCCAGACGCCCTGGGCGTGCATGAGCGCCACAAGCATCGGCGCGGCCAATAGCAGGCTGGCGATGATCACGCGGTGGCGCCCGATGTGATCGGAGAGGAAACCCGCCGTCAGGTTGCCTGTCATGCCACCCAGTGCTATCACAAAAGCGATGTTCCCCGCATAGAGCACATTACGGCCCTGTTGCAGGAAATGCTGCGGCAGGTAGGTGACCACACTGATATCCATCCACTGGCGGAACAGGATCACCAGTCCCAGCAGGATCAGGTTGGCCGTTAGCAGGCCTCGCCATGCCACTGGGCGGCGGGACGCAGACGGCAACGCAGGATCGCCCGCTGTTGGATACAACCTTTCGTAGTGCAGACGGTGCAGCGCTGCAAAGAGGGGGAATGCGGCCACCACTGCCAGCAATGAGAGCGTCAGCGTGCCGCGCGGACCTAGCGCGCTGAGGACGATACCCGCCGCCAGCGGCCCAAAGGCGTGTCCCGACGTGCCGCCCAGCAAGAACACTGCCATTGCACCGCCGCGTTGCTCTTGTGGGCTGACGCGGGGTACACCGCCCGCCCCGGGCGGGTGGAACGCCGCTGCCCCCAGCCCGGCGACTGCCATCAGCACCAACAACACCTCAAAGCGGCCTGCCAACCCGGCCAGCCCTGTGAAAACAGCTCCCCACAGCACGCCGGCCAGAGCCAACAGCGGCGCCCGTTTGTGATCGGCCAGCAAGCCAAACAGCGGCTGTCCTAACGCGGAGGAGAGGTTAAAGGCAAGCGCGACGAGGCCCACCTGTCCCTGCGAGAGGCGCAAGGGGGCGGTCTGTGCGGCCAGCACCAGCGGCACTGCCCCGCTGTAGAAGTCGATGACGAAGTGTGCTAGTGTGAGGGCGAGCAGTTTGCGGTTGCGGAAAGGCGACATCTATCCGAATCCTAGAGCAGCGTTGGGATTTCTTCAGCCTGCGGTGCGCCCCAAACGGGCGACAATGCGCCAGGTGCGGTACTCGTAATAGGCCATCAGCAGGCTGAGACGCAAGCCGTGCAGGCCGTCGGTATAGCCGCGCAGCACCACGAAGCGTCGCCAGAACTCGCGCAGGGGCATGGAGAACCACGTCCAGGGCTTGGGGCGCTGGCCCTGATCGTAACGCCGCTGCGCCTCAATCTCAATGTAACGTTCCTGCTTGGCGATGAAGTGCGCCATATCGCGGTAATTATAGTGAATCAGCGGCTGTTCCAGATAACCTGCCTCTCCGTTAAGGATCACCAACTCGTGCACCGGTCGGGAGGGGTCGTAGTGGGCGCTCTGCCGGTGCAAGACGCGCAGCTGATAGTCTGGATACCAGCCTGCGCCCCGCGTCAGCCTGCCGAAGATGTAGTTGTGGCGCGGCACCCACCAACCGCGCTGGGGGCCGTCAATCTTTTGGCGTATCTCGGTGGCCAGTTGCGGTGTCACGCGCTCATCAGCATCGACAAAGAACACCCATTCGGCCCGAACGGCACGCAAGGCAGCATTGCGCTGGGCACTGTAGTTCTCAAAGGGATGCTGGATGACGTGCGCCCCTGCCGCCTGCGCCAGTTCAACGGTGCGGTCGGTGCTGTAGGAGTCGAACACCACTATCTCATCGCACCAGCGCAAGCTGGCGATGCAGGCCTCGATGTTGTGCTCCTCGTTGTGGGTGAGGATCACCCCGGCCAGTTGCGCCATAGCCTCCCTACAGCCTATGGGTGAGGCGGATCACCTCGCGGTAGGCATCCACTAAAGCCTTGCGCTCGTCTTCCGGGCGGCTGGAGTCGCGGGCGGTGACCTTGATGAGGCGGTTCATACCTGCCCGCACGATCCACACCGCCAGCAGGCGCTTGAGCGGCCTGTAGTGTTTGCGGTACAGTTTCAGACGCGCCGTCCACAGGTTGATCACCGACTGGGGGCGCACTTGAGCGGTGCTCTGGCCGCCGTGGTGGATCACTACCGCTGACGGCACGCAGACGATTTTCCAACCTGCTGCTCGGATGCGCAACGCCCAGTCGATCTCCTCACAGTAGAGGTAAAACTGCTCGTCGAAGAGGCCGCTCTGCTGGATAGCCTCGCGGCGCAGCAGAAAGGTCGCCCCCAGTGGATGGCCCACCTCAAACGGCACGCCGCGCTCATACAGCGTGCGTGGGTAACGCCCGTTGAGGCGGCTCTCGATGAGGCGACCCGGCGCGGGGAAGAGGTCTAGGATCAGCTGCGCCAGCCCCGGAAAATCAAACGCGCTGTGCTGAAATGAGCCGTCCCCGTAGATCAACCGTGCGCCTGCCAGCCCTGCGCCGCTGGCCTCCATGCCGTCCAACAGGGCCTGCAAAGCCCCCGGCAGGATGACCGTATCCGGATTGAGCAGCAGCACGTAGTTGGGCAGGTCTTGCCCTGTGGGGAAGCCCAGCGCACGCAGGGCGAGGTTGTTGCCCCGCGCAAAGCCGAGGTTTTCACCAGCCTCCAGCAGATGCAGGGTGGGATAGTCGTGGGGCGGGAAAGCGGCGCGAATAGCCTCGGCGGTGCCATCCGTCGAAGCGTTGTCGACCACCCACACGCTGGCCTCGGCGTTGGTGCGCATCAGGTCGTCAAAGAGCGAACGCAGGCACTCCAGCACGAGGTTGCGCACGTTCCAGGTGACGATGACGA
>DAOTYL010000237.1:0-5320 GCA_034434955.1 Anaerolineae bacterium
GATCTGACGCTACAGGATCGTGCCGTGATTGTAGGGCACTATCCCACTGCCGGGTTGGGTGGCGGCATTGAGGAGTTCAACATGCCGGAAGATGTGTCCATCCGCTTCACGTCGCAGCGTGCGGTGGATGCGGAAGGCAATATCCACATTGAGGGCAGGGGCGTAGTCCCCAATGTACGTGTCCCTGTCACCGAAGAGGCGCTGCTTGGTGAGCGCGATGTGCTGTTGGAGGCCGCTATTGAAGCCCTGGGAGGCTGATGGGTTTGGGCGAGGCCTGTGTACCTCAACGCCGCAGAGTTATCCCTGCGGCGTTGCTTTTATCCTGCATAGGGGCACGCTGTGCCGACCCATGTACGGTTTTGTCCTTCTGCTTTCGCGTTTCGAGGCCCACGCTGATAATAGACCCCGATCTTCTGATTCGGGCGAGGAAGGCTCACCTTGACGCTGGTCTATCTGGTTGGCGGCTGGTTGATAGGCATCGTCGCTGGTCAGGCACTCGGTGCTGTGTGGTGGCAATGGATGTTAGCAGCGCTGGCAGCGCTGACCATGCTCCTGCTGGTGCGCCGCCACCCTTTCCGGCGTCTGGTGGCGGGATGTCTCTTGATGGCCGCACTGGGCGGCGCACGTTCGAGCGCCTCTTTGCCCCGTTTCACTGCAGAGGACCTTGCCAGTTATAACGGCAGGGGCTTTGTGATGGTTGAGGGGGTCATCGTCGACGCGCCCGATGTGCGCGACACACACATCAACTTGCGCGTGCGTGCTGAAACCCTTGCCCTGAAGGATGAACCGCCTCGGCATGTTAGGGGCTTGCTGCTGGCTCAGGTGCCCCGCGTTGGTGTATTCCGCTACGGTGATATGGTACGCCTGCAGGGAGAACTTGTCACGCCTCCGGAGTTGGAGGACTTTTCCTACCACGACTACCTTGCCCGTGAAGGGGTGTATAGCCTGATGCGCTACGCACAGGCCGAAGTCAGCGGCCCCCGACGCGGCAACCCGATCCGCGCTACCTTGCTGGATTTCAGAGAGGTGGCGCGTCAGACGATTGCCCGCTTGTTGCCTGATCCGCAAGCCTCGCTGCTGGCGGGCATCCTGCTCGGCGTTGAGAGCGGCATCAGCCTGCAGGTACGCGATGCCTTCAATGCCGTGAGTGCTACCCATGTCATCGTCATCTCTGGCTCCAATCTGGTTATCATCGCCGGGCTGATGCAGAGTGTGGCTCGCCGCATCGTCAAGCATCGCATCGGCGTGGCGGCAGTGACCATCGCCGGTGTGTTGTTCTACACCCTCTTTGTCGGCGGCGATCCGGCGGTGACACGCGCCGCGATCATGACCACTCTGGGGCTGGTTGCCGCAGAAGTGGGCCGCCAGACCTATGGACTGGCCTCGCTTGCCTTTGCAGTGCTACTGATGACGGCCATCCACCCACCCGTATGGGGGGACGTGGGTTTCCAGTTGAGTTTCCTCGCTACGCTGGGGCTGATCCTCTATGTGGAGCCGCTGCAAAACTTGCTGTCCGGAGCGCTGACCCGCTTGCTCTCTCAGCAACGTGCCAAACAGACCCTGGCCTTGCTCTCAGATGCTCTGGTGGTGACGTTGGCGGCGCAAATCACCACCACGCCGCTTATGGCCTATACTTTTGGGCGTTTCTCACTACTGGCGTTGCCGGCTAATTTCCTCATTATTCCGGTGCAAACGCCGCTCATTGCGCTGGGTGGGCTGGCGGTGTTGGCTGCCCTGATCGTCTGGCCGCTGGGTCAGGTGCTAGCGTGGGGAAGCTGGCTATTCCTGAGCTGGACTTTGGGCGTCGTGCGCTTCTTTGCCGGCTTACCCTATGCCTCTCTTGAGGTCCAAAACATCCCGATCTGGACCATGTGGGGGGTGTATGGAGTGATGTTCGGCTTGACGGCGTTGATGATGCAACCACAGACGCAACGCGCCCGTCTCGGCGAGTGGCTGCGGCAGGCGCTGCCCCTCAAGCTGCTGGTGGCTGGCGGCATAGGTATTGCAGCGTTGCTGTTGAGCGCCGTGTGGGCACTTCCTGACGGGCGGCTGCATGTGACCTTCATCGCACTGGACGCGGGCAGTGCCACGCTGATCGAGACCCCCAGCGGGCGGCAGATTTTGGTGGATGCCGGAGGTGGTGGGCGTAGGCTTTCGGCAGCATTGGGCGATGCGCTGCCCTTTTGGGAGCGCCAAATTGATCTACTGGTGATCACTCAGCCGGTGCATGATCACATGGACGGGCTGCCCACTATATTAGGCCGTTATCACTTCGCAGCGGTGATGACAAATGGCACTACCGGCAGTGAGAGCTTGCAGCCGATATGGGACATGCTTGCGGCGCAAGAATCGTTGCGGGTTGTTGCCCGTTCGGGGATGCGCATCAGCATAGGCGATGGCGTCATCCTGACGGTGCTACGCGCCCCGTCCGGCGAGCCTACGAACCCTGATGATGCCGGCGATCCCATCAGCCTGCTGATCAGTTATGGTAACGCCCGTTTCTTACTGCCCGGCGATCTTGACGCCGAGGGTGAGACTGCCCTGCTTGCCGCCGGTGTGCCGCTGGATGCTCAAGTGTTGCTCGTGCCGCGCAGTGGCCACCGCGACTCAAGCAGTGAGGCCTTCCTCGCCGCCGTCACTCCTCAGATCGCTGTGTTGGCAGTGCCGACCGCCGGCCGTGCGAGCCTGCCTCATGCTGAAACGTTGGCACGTCTAGAAGCGCTTGACCTCGTGCTTTATCGCACGGATGAGGTGGGGACGGTGGAAGTGATCAGCGACGGCGGGCACCTGTGGGTCCAAACCTCCCGCTGAATTGCCTTTAACGGCGTGTGGCAGGAGGCTCTGCCTCCACCGTCACGTCCAGCCGCTCAAAGAGGCGGTCAATCCGCACCTGTACATAGTTGGCTTGCCCAATGGCAAGGGAAAGGTCGGCCTCAAATGTCCTGGTCGGTTGGCCGCTGTGCGTGGGTGGGAGAGTCACCTTAAGGCGCAAACGGGCAGAGCCGCTCAACTCCAGCAATGCCAACGCAAAGTGTCCTTCAGAGTCGCTCTCGGCGCGGGGAGTGGCTGCCTGCCAGCCCCCGCCTGATGCACTGTCCTCGGGGTGTTCCCGCAGGACCTGCACATAGGCTTGCGGAGGAGGTTGGCGGTTGCTGTCGTGCAGCACTCCGAAGAGCGTGGTAGCGTGAGGTGCGTGCCGCCTTAAATAGCGCGGCCCTGCTGGATGGGTGATGGCTGCCAGCGCGTAGACAGCCGGGCCTTGCGGCTGTTCGCTGGCCAGCTTGTCCAGCGCCTGTGCTGCCTCCGCTGAGTTGAGCGCAGCCAGTGCGCCGAACGCGGCCTGTTGAACTTCGCTTGCGATGTCGCGGCACAGCTCGGCCAGCAGTTGTACTTTTGCAGGGTGAGCACTGTTGGCGATGATGTCCACCATCACCCGTCGGGTGTGCGCCGACTCATGAGCCATGAGAGGGCGCAGGATATCTACTGCCGAAGGGCCAACGCTTTTTAAAGCATGTATGGCTAAGCCGTACCTGGCACCAGAGGCGGCGAAGTTGAAGAGCGCTTCGATGGCCCCTGCTGTGCCGATCTCGGCGAGGGCCTGTGCTGCACAGTGATCTTCGGTTTTGTCAAGTTGGGCCCGGTAGTATAACACCCCACGCGGGTCGCCCAGATGATCCAGCAACCGTGCCAGTGTTGTCGCCACACGGAGATCGCCCTTGGGGCTGCGCTCGTGCCGAAAGCGCCAGCGCAGGAGCCAGATAGCCCAACGCCAATTTCCTGCTGCCAGCTTCTCTGCCGCCGCAATGCGCACCGCTGGGTTGCGGTGATGCAAGCCGCGTAGCAGGTCGCCAACCGTATGTAAGCCGCCGACATAAAGGCCCATCTCGGCCAGTTCGGCGGCCAGCGCGGTGGGGGGTCTGACGCCCATGCGCACAGCAGTGGCCAGCACTGCCCGCCGTTTAGCCGAGGGCCAAGTGGCGAATTGCTCGCTGCGCAGCACTGCGGCAAGCGGCCGTTGGGCTGTCTCCCCTAGCGCTTCTATCTCGCCGAAGGCGCTGCGTGCTAGAATATCGCGCAGGCGATGCGCCGCTTGTGCCTGGGGTGTCTCTAAGTTGGCCAGCGCTTGAGCGGACAAAGCGGCTATGTCAGCCTGTCTGCTGAAGGCTGCTTCGGCCAACACCTCAACGGCTTCCTCGTTGCCGATCTTCCTCAGCGCCTCAATAGCCTGCTGGCGGACATAGGGATCGCTATCCTTTAGAGCGCGTCTTAAGGGGAGAACGCTCGCCGCGTTGCCCAACTCGCCTAATGCACGTGCAGCGGATCGCCGCACCGCTGCGTTGCGGTGACGCAGCGCTTGGCTTAGGCCGCGCACATCACTTTGTCTGGCTAACCGTTCTACCTCTCTGGGGTTGCCCATAGGCAGTAAAGCCTCAGCACAGAAATCGGAACCTTCTTCTGGCAAAACGAGCCGAGTAGTTTACAATCTTACCCTGTTATGGCGTCGTTGAGCAGGAGCAACAGTGTGTCCGTTGTGCAATCGGTTGGCGAGCGGCTGATTCAGAATGTGGAGCGCGTCATCGTTGGCAAACGCCGCGAGGTAACCCTCGCTCTGGTCGGCCTGCTCTGCGATGGGCATATTTTGATCGAGGATGTGCCCGGTGTGGGCAAGACCATGCTCGCCAAAAGCTTGGCCCGCTCCGTCGGGTGTGGCTTCAGCCGCATCCAGTTCACACCGGACATGCTCCCCAGTGATATCACCGGCGTTTCTATTTTCAACCAACGCACAGGTGAGTTTGAGTTCCGCCCCGGCCCACTGATGGCGCAGATCGTGCTGGCTGATGAGATCAACCGCGCCACGCCCAAGACACAGTCCGCATTGCTGGAGGCGATGGAAGAGCGGCAGGTTACGGTGGACGGCACTACCTACCAGCTCGCCCGACCTTTCCTTGTGATGGCGACGCAAAATCCCATTGAGTATGAAGGCACGTTCCCGCTCCCTGAAGCGCAGCTGGATCGCTTCATGTTGCGCATCCAGATCGGGTATCCATCAACAGCGGATGAGATCGCTATCTTGGAGGCTCAACAATATCAGCATCCGATTGCCGATCTGCGTCAAGTAGTGTCGGTTGAGGAACTGTTGCAGGCTCAGGAAGCCGTCAAAGCGGTTTATCTGGATCGTCAAGTCAAGCAGTATATCGTAGACATTGTGGCCGCTACCCGCTCTCACGAACATGCTTATCTTGGCGCCAGCCCACGCGGCAGTTTGGCGCTTTATCGTGGGGCGCAGGCTCTTGCTGCGCTGGCTGGTCGCGATTATGTC